>JACQEC010000212.1 GCA_016200765.1 Chloroflexota bacterium
AGTTGCTCCTCCACACCCATCAGTTGATCCAGCAAGGTCACGATGCCGCAACTGTTTTCGCTCATCTCTTTGCCAAGCAGGGTCTCATCGTCCCGACCTGATAAATCATTTCGCACTCTTAAATTCACAACTATCGAGTCTGTTATATCCATTGGTTAGTGGAACTGATGTGAATCGCTACAGCCCTCTGCCGGAGAGACAGTTCATTCTTTTTCCATATGAAGTGGACGATACTTCAGCTACGCTTACTAACTTTGCAACCATTACCAAGAGCTATCCGCACACTGCCAGTTATTTATTAGAGAACAAGAAGCGCCTGGAAGAGCGCGAGCAAGGAAGGTTTAAAGGGATTAACTGGCATCGCTTTGGTAGAAACCAAAATATTGGTATCCAAGGGCGAGTGAAAGTTTGTGTACCTCGACTAATTGACAAACTGTACGCCACTTACGATGTTAGTGGCAAGCACTTCTTGGACAACGTAGATGTTGGTGGAATCACTCTCAAAGACGAATATCAATCGCAAGGTCTTATCTACCTATTGGGCTTGTTAAACTCTGGTTTATCACGTTGGTATTTCCCACATATTAGCGCGCCATTTCGTGGTGGCTGGATGTCTGCCAATCGGCAATTCCTCTCGCAACTCCCCATCCGCCCGATCAACTTTGACGACCCTGCCGACGCCGCCCGCCACGCGCGCATGGTCGCGTTGGTGGAGCAGATGCTGACCCTGCACACGCGCCAAGCCGCCGCGCGGGCGGACGACCGCGCGCTCTTCGCCCGCCAGATCGCCGCGACCGATCAGCAGATAGACGCGCTGGTCTATGAATTGTACGGGCTGAATGAGGAGGAGGTGGAGACGGTCAGCGGATTGGGATAGCGGATTAGCGGATAGATGAGCCTTATTGTGGCGTGCTCGCCAATCGGGGCATAGTCTAAGGCGGAAAGGTGCGCCGCGATGGCCGCGCCCCCATCCGTTCATCCGTTATGCCGCAGGCAATCCGTTGAAAGCCGGTCCGGCTCAATGTGGGGCTTGCGCGAAGTACCGGTCAATAATCTTGCGCGCAATCGGCGCGGCGACCGCAGAGCCTTCGCCGGCGTGCTCGACCATCACCACCAGCGCGATCTGCGGCTTTTCGGCGGGCGCGTAGGCGGCAAACCACGAGTGCGCCTCGCCCGGCGGCGCTTCGGCGGTGCCTGTCTTGCCGGCGACGCTGATGGTCGAGCCGGCGAAGGCGCGCGAGGCCGTGCCGGGCGCGGTGCTGGTCACGGCTTTGAGCGCGTTCTGAATGATCAGCAGGTTGTCGCGGCTGATCGGCAGGCGGCCAATCACCTCGCTGTTGAAGTCCTGACGGCGCTCGCCTTTCGGGTCGCTGACCTTGGCGATCAGGCGCGGGCGATAGAGCGTGCCGCCGTTGCCCACCGCGGCGATCATGTTCACCACTTGCAGTGGCGTCGCCAGAAAATCGCCCTGCCCGATGGCGACGTTCACCATGTCGCCGATAAAGATGGTCTGTTTGGTCGGGTCGGGCACCACGCCCGCCGCCTCGTCCAGCACGCCCACCGCGTTGGGCGGCGCGCCAAAGCCGAAGGCGCGCGCGAAGGTCGGCAGGATGGAGCGATCCTTCTTGTCCAGTTCATAACCGACGTTGTAGAACACGATGTTGCACGACTGCACCAGGCCGTTGAACAGGTTGATGTTGCCATGCCCGCCCTTGAGCCAGTCGCCCTTCACATACTGCCGCCCCAGCACGTCCCACGTCCCATTGCAAAAGAAAGGCGAGTCGGCCCTGAAGCCGCCGCGCTCCAGCCCGGCAGAAGCGGTCACGACTTTGAAGATGGAGCCGGTCGGGTATAGCCCTTGCGTGGCGCGATTAATCAGCGGGCGCTGGGGGTTCGTGAACAGCGCGCGCACCTGCGCCGCGCTGCCCTGCGTGAGCGTGTTCAGGTTGTAGCCGGGCGCAGAGGCGAGCGCGAGAATCTCGCCGGTGCGCGCGTCGAGCACCACCGCCGCCGCGGGCTTGTCGCCCAGCTCCTTCTCGATGAACGCCTGTAAATCGGCGTCGAGCGTGGTGTAGAGATTGCGCGCCGCCTCCGGAGCCTGCGCGCTCAACGTGGCGACAATCTCGCCGCTGGGCGAAATGATGGTCAGCGTGCCGCCCGCCCGCCCGCGCAGGTACGATTCCCCCCATTTTTCCAGCCCCGCCTTGCCCAGCACATCGTCGGCGCTGTAGCCCTGCGACTCCAGTCGCGACAGTTCCTCCGGGTTGATGGGCCCGGCGTAGCCGATCAGGTGCGCGGCGATGGCGCCGAGCGGGTACGCGCGCCGGTCGCTCTCGCGCAGTGACACGCCCTTCAGCGTGTTCAACGTCTCTTCAAACTTTGTGAAACGCTCCTGCGGCAGGTCTTTGATCGGGATATACCAGTCGGGGCGCGCGGCGGAGTATTTGTCCCGGATGACCTTGGCATCCATTTCGAGAATCGGCGCGAGGGTCGCCAGCAGATTGGGCTCGTCCTCAATCTCGCGCCGCACGATGCCGACCGTGGTGATAGGCTCTTGCGCGGCCAGTATCTTGCCGTTGCGGTCGTAGACGGCGCCGCGCGAGGTGTCTACGGTGAACAGGTGCACCAGATTGCCGCCGGTCAGTTCGGAGAAGATCACCTGCGGCGTCCAGTTCACATGCCAGCCCTCCGGCTCGAAGGTCATCATCATGCGGTTCTGGCGGGCAAACTGGCCGGCCGCGAGGCTGTCAATGGTGACGCTGAAACTGATCTGTCCCTGCCGGGCGTTATACTCGACGTTTTTGATCTCGCTCTTGATGGCGGTGAACTCGCCCTCGCTGGCGATGTCGCGGTAGCGTTTGACAAACGCCTCCTGGCTGATGGAGGTCTTGTAGGCGGCGGAGACGAGCGCGTACATCGCTTCATAGCGCCCCTTTTCCCACGCGCCGAGGAACTCGCGCGCGGCCATCTCCGGCGACGGGATCGGCGTGGGGCTGGGCGGCACGGTCGGCGTGGCGGTGGGCGTTGGGGGCGCGGGGGTGGCGACGAGCGGGACGTCCGCGCAGGCGGCCAACAGCACGCAGAGCAGGAGGCCGGTCACGGCGCGATGGAAGGGGGTCATAACGGTCTAAGCATAATACGCTCTATAGCGGCGAAATGTTCCGTTGACTCAAATTGTACATCGCCTCCGCCTGCGAGCACAATGGTACGTCCTGCCGAATATTTGCCAACTGGTTCCTGACGCCGGTAGTGTCCCTTTAATGAGGCACGGCTCTAAACGGCCCATAAATGCTTTGGCGGGATGCGGAAGCTGAGTAGTTCATCCATGGACCAGATGTGGTCGGTGAGGTTAGCCGCCATGGCCGGTGTGCGCGGTTGCCAGC
>JACQEC010000012.1 GCA_016200765.1 Chloroflexota bacterium
ATAGAGCGTGGTGAGCACATCGCCGATATTCCCGGCCCTTAGCCACGGCGCCAACAGGATCGCCGCGGCCGCGCCCGCCGCCGCTAGCCCCAGCGCAAGCCCCCGCACGCCGTGTCGGGTCACTGTCCACACGACCAGCACCGGCGCAATCGCGATAGCCTGCAATTTGCTGGCCAGCGCCAGTGTATAGACCAGCCACGCCGGCACTACCGCCCCGCGCGCGATAGCCATCACAGCCATGACGACGAACAGCGTGTAGACCGAATCCGTTTGTCCCCAATAGGCCGACACGTACCACACGGCGGGGTGAAGCACATACAAGAGGCCGGCGAGGGTGAGCCATACCGGCAGCGCTTCCCTGCGCCGCCTGACAGCCCCCATCACCAGGCCCGCCAGCACCAGATCGGCCAGCACCGCAGGCAGCTTGGTCAGCGCAATGAGCGCGCGGTCGCCCCGGCGGAGGTCGTCGGGCAGGCGCGCTTCAAGCCGCTCCGCGCCGGCGAGCAGGTAAAGCGAAAACGGCGGGTAATCTATGCCGGTGCGCACGTAGGCGTTGGTCACGCCCTGCGCGCGGATCGCATGGGCCCAGGCGACGAAGGTGCGCGTGTCGTTGGTGATACCGGTATCTGACCCGATAAACGGCAGGCGGATGAGGAAGCCCAGCAGTAAAATCAGCGCAACCCGTTTCGGCCCGAGCCAGCGCCCGTAGGGGCGAAGCGGCGCGCGAGGGGCCTGCTCGTTCACGCCGTGATGCGCGCGCGCGGCTTCGCCCGTACCCTGCTCGTTCACGGGTTGATGCGTGCGCGCGGCTTCGCCCGTACCTTGACCGGTCATGGCGCTGTCCATCCTGCCACCCATACGACCATCAGCGGGGCGACATGCGCCATCAGCCGGTAACTGGAGGTCAGCACGTGCTGTTGGTACGGAACGTAGGCGGAAAAGACATAGGTCAGGCTCATCAGCGCCAGGTAGATCAATGCCGCCAAGGGGAGTAGCCGGGCAGCCGGCTCAACGGGCACTTTCATGGCCACAAGAGCGACGGCCAGCAGAGCCGTCAGCGGCCAGACGAAGTTCCAATCCCCACTCATCATGCTCTGTAACTCTGTCCAGATGACGAAAAAGATTCGTCCCGCGTTGGCCTGCCCTGCCGACCACGACAGCGGCAGGAAATCCGTGTTGGCGATACCCTGCGTCGAAATGAACGCCCACCACGGCCCCGAGAGAGCCACAGCGCCTAAGGCCAGGCCAACCGCCGCGATCCTTGCGCGCCGGTTGCCGCGCGCCGCGAAAACAGCAGCCGCCGCGAGTGCGAGCAAGAGCACCCAGCCTTCCCGTTTCGTCCACGGCATCAGCCCGCCGGCGATGACCGCGATGGCTAACTCACCAGCGGAGCCGCTGTTGAGCCAGCCAGACAGGTAAAGCGCGGCAACCGCCGCCAAAAGGGACATCGGGATATCGGCCAGACCCTCGCCCGCCATCCCGGCAACCAGCCTCATGCACGCGATGACCGCGGCCGCCGCCAGCGCCACAAGGGTCGTACTGCCGCGCCGCCGCATCACGGCGAAGCCTATCAAGATCAGTGCAACGTATGAGCAGACGACGGCTATTCCGGCCATCCGGTCGTCTGCCGCGCCCACCCATTGGTACAACCACGCCTCGATCAATGGCACCAGCAAGGGATAATCCAGATGCGTAACAGCGCGCGACGGATCATCGTACACGGCCGGCGAGATTCGCCCGTCCAGAAAAATCGCGCGCGCCTTCATCGCCCACGTCACCCAGCTGTCCCAAACGTGCAGCGGTTGACCGGCTTGCGTGACGGCCACCAGCGCCACTTGCAGAGACAGCATGGCAAGCAATAGCCAGACGAGCGCACGGCCCGCGCCCCACTGTGCTGATTCACGAGGTGCACGAAAGAGTCGCGGGAAGCGACCGACCCATGGCGCACCACCAGCGCGCCTAGTGCGTCCCGCTATCCACCCCCCTGCCAGAAGACCAGCGAACAGCGTCAATCCAGCGACTTGCCTGTCCAACGTCAGGCCGAGCGCGTTCAGCGCCCCCATGCCGAGTGAGGTCAGCCCCATACCAAAGACCCACGCCAGCGCCAGCGATTCAATCCGGCCCGGCCGGTAGCCAATTCGCGCGACGGCTCGTACGACCGCGTATCCGAGCGCTTCAATCACGACGAGCGCGGCGAGAATTCTCATCGGCAGAAAGTCACCGGGC
>JACQEC010000228.1 GCA_016200765.1 Chloroflexota bacterium
AACCGCCAGGAGACACGCGCATGACCCCCGAACATCAGGAACTGATCAACCGCATCCGCGCTTCGGCCGATGGCTTACAGCAGGCCGTCGCCGCCGTGCCCGCCGGGCAACGCGCCCTCGCGCCCAAGGAAGGCGAGTGGTCGGTCTCGCAGATTCTCGACCACACGCGCAACGCGGCCGTGCTGGCCTTTGGCACGCGCATCCGCCGGGCGCTGGTTGAGGACAACCCTTCATTCGCTAACTTCGATGAGGAAGCCTACCAGCGCGAGGTGCACCGGTCGCCGGAGACGGCGGCGGACATCCTCGACATGATCATCGCGGAGCACCGACAGATTGCGCGCCTGCTCAACAGCCTGCCGGACGAATACTGGCGGCGGCAAGGCCACCACCCGCAATACGGTCCGATGCCCATCGAGCTGCTGGCGCTCCGCGTCGCCGAGCACGCCGAGGAACACATCAAGCAAATTTCCGAGTTGAGATTTCCGTCGGAAACCTGACGACGCTTCTGGAGCGCAGGTTTCAGCCGGTCAGTCATCGTTGCGCGTGAGCGCGTTCCGCGTTGATGTGGTTCGTGAGGCCGTGAAAACGCATTAACGCTCAACGCACAACGCGCCAACCGGCGCTTATCGGCAGAAGCCTGCGCTCCAATTATCGAGAAACCTGACACTCTAAACTATCCGGAGTTCATATGCCTTACGAAACCGTCATCACCAGCGTCGAGAACAACGTCGGCCTCATCACGCTCAACCGCCCGCAGGCGTTGAACGCGCTCAGCGCGAAGCTCTCGGCGGAACTGGCCGACGCGCTGACCGAGTTCTTGCAGGATGCCGAGGTGCGCTGTATCGTCATCACCGGCAATGAGAAGGCATTCAGCGCGGGCGCGGACATCAAAGAGATGGGGCCGCGCCAGTCCACCGACATGCTCGACCGCTTCACCTCATCCATCTGGACGCTGTTGCGCCGCGCGCGCAAGCCCGTCATCGCGGCGGTCAGCGGTCATTGCTACGGCGGCGGCTGTGAGTTGGCGCTGGCCTGCGATATGATCGTCGCGTCGGAGACGGCCAAATTCGGCCAGCCGGAAATCAACATCGGCATCATCCCCGGCGCGGGCGGCACCCAGCGCTGGACGCGCATCGTCGGCAAGGCGCGCGCGATGGAAATCGTGCTGACCGGCAAGCCGATCAGCGCCCAGCAGGCGATGGCCTGGGGCGTCGTCAACCGCGTCGCGCCGGTCGAGACCTATCTCAGCGAGGCCAAGCGGCTCGCGGCGGAGATCGCCGCCCAGCCGCCGGTGGCCGCGCGCATGGCCAAGGAAGCGGTCATCAAGGCCGAAGACCTGACGCTCGAAAACGGCCTCGACTTTGAGAGCCGGCTGTTTGCCATGCTGTTCAGCACCGAAGACCAGAAGGAAGGCGCGCGCGCCTTTGTCGAGAAGCGCAAGCCGATCTGGAAAGGCCGCTAGCCCGTGCGGCTCGCCACGCTCTTCATCACCCGCTGGCGCCGTTTCCGCCAGGCATGGAGCGAGTTCTCCTATGGCATGATGGTGCACGGCTGGGTGATGGCCTTCTACCATGAGTGGATCGTGCGCCAGAATCTCTTCCTGCTGGTTGTCTTTGGCGACATCATCGGCGTGCCCATCCTGCCGCCCTATTACACGCTGCGGCTGCTGCCCTATGCCATGAGCGATTTCGATTTCTGGAAGCGCCGCCTACTGCGCCCCAAAGATTTTTCGGGCATCCACGAGTAAGTCCGATCCGGCAAGCGTGTTATAATAGACCCGTACCTGACTCGCAACAGTTTCGGGTGGGCTCAAGATTTCTACCGCAGAGGGCGCAGAGAACGCCGAGAAAATCATTGACCAAACCTACGCGCCGCGCGCCACCGCGTTGCAGGCGGTGACCGTGAAACGCACGAGTTATTTTGACTGACGGAGACCACACCTCGCCATGAGCAACGCAAACAACCCCAACGAACCCACCCCGCCCGATGTGAACGAGCCGGAGTTGATCTCCATCATTGAAGGGCCGCCGCCCCAGTTTGCGATGACCCACGACGACTGGATGACGTCGGTGCAAGACACGACCGGCCCGTATGAAGTCGCCCGCTGTGAGACGCGCACGTTCAGCGGCCCGAAGATGATCAAGCGATGTCGCACCGCGTGGGACCAGAACCGGCCGGTGATACTGGAATACCGCGATCTGGACGGGATGAAACAGCGCGTCGAGATTTGCGGCGTGCGCTTC
>JACQEC010000229.1 GCA_016200765.1 Chloroflexota bacterium
ATCAAACTCGAGATGTTGAAGGTCAGCACCCAGATCAATCACTTCGCCCTCAAAGCAAAACTCTATCTCCAGGCTTTACAGACCGCCTTCACTGCGCTGCGTGAATTGCAACCTGTTCGCCTGGCTGCGTAAGGTGAGTGACATGATTATTTCTCCTTTGCGTCTTTCATTCTACCCGACCCGATCAGGCAAAGCCAGCACTTTCAGGTCAGTTTGCCGCGCCAGCCGGTTCCGCCTGCGCGCTCCCCCGGCGCGCGCTTAGAACTCGACGACCTCGCCGTCGCGCGCGACATGCAGGGGGCCGGTGAAAATCTGGCGCGCCGCCTGCAGATGGGTCTGACCGTCGCTGTGCAGCGCCGGGTGCGAGTGCACCAGCAAGAGTTCCGGCACCTCGGCCTCGCGGGCAACCTCCGCGGCTTCCGCCGGTGTGGAGTGGCCGATGATCGTGCTGACCGGCTCCAGCACCGACGCTTCGTGAATCAGCAGGTTGGCGCCACGCGCTAACTCGACCACATTGGCGCAGGGCGCGGTGTCGGCGCTATACACCACGACCCGCCGCGAGCGCTTGGGCTCGAACCGCAGGGCGTGCGCCGGGAAGGCGTGAATGGTCGGCGCGGTATAGACGCTGAAGTCCGGCGTGTCGAGTGCCTGCTGGCCGGGGCTGTCGCCGATGACGTGGAAGCGGATGTAGCCGCGCATCGTCTCTGGAATGAATAGGTCCACTAGCGCACGGCAACGCTCAACCGTCGGCGCGTTGGCATAGATTGGCAGAGGCTCCGTGCGCCCGCGCAACCACAGGTCTTGCAGGAAAACGGGCAGGCCGTAGATGTGGTCGGCGTGACCGTGGGTGAGGATCATGCCCTTCAACTGCAAGGGGTCGTAGCCCATCTTGAGGAGACGGTGCGAGGCGCTGCCCCCGCAGTCCAGCAACCAGAAGCCGTCCGGGCCGTCTAGCAGGAAGTACATGTGATCTTGATCGGCCGTGGCAATAGCCGGGGCCGTGCCCATAATGACAAGGCGCATAGGACAATACGCGGGTAAAAAATAGAGACGAAGGGAGTAGGGAGTAGGTGTCAGGGCTCACCACATCGTGAACAGTTTATCTTGGAAAAGGCTCACGACATCGTGAACATATTTTTCTAGCCATATCAGAAAGCGGCTATTTTCAAGGCCCTTTTGAACATTGTAAGCGATGTCGTGAGCCGAATCTACGGTCGCGTCCCCAACAACGCCAGTCCATGCCAACCCGGAAACCCGGCAGTCGCCCTTGCCGGAAAAGGCTGATCGCGTCCCCCACCGTGATGTCCAGAAGAGCCGAGACTTCGCGCAGTGAATAGAGGCGCTCCAGCTGAACCGGCCCGCTGGTGACCGGCGCGGCTGGCGCGCTGGCGGCGACCGCCGCTGTGCCCGGCGCCACCGGTACTGCCGGCGCGGCCAGCCCGTTATCCCGCCGCTCGATAAACTGCAAGACCTCTTCCCCCTTAAACCGGCGCTGGTTGCCGATCTTAAAACCTCGCAGTTGACCCGACGCAATGAGCCGGTGCACCTTGCGCGTCGAGCACTTGAAATACTCCGCAAGGTCCCGGATCGTGTACATTTGCGACGGGACGATCTCGATCATGGCGCTATTGTAGCACGCTTTATGCCGCGCGGCAATGCAAATGCGAGCCTTTTTCGAGGTTACAACAATAACCCGCCATCGCCCAACTGCGCGATGTCCGCGCGCGTCAGGCGCTCGCCGGCCAGCAGGCGCGGCAAGATGAGGTCCACCACATTCAGGTCGCGCGAACGCACGCAACCCGGCGCGCCGATGACCGGCAGCGCATCGTCCAGGTACGCCAGCAACAGCAGGTTGCCCGGCTCCACCGGCGCGCCGTAGTGCTCGATGCGCCCGCCAGCCTGCGCGATGCCGCGCGGCGTCACGTCTTCGCGATCCATGATCGAGGTCTCGCCCGCGATGACGATCAGGGCGGCGCCAGCCGCGCGCAGGCGCAACAGCGCGCCCGCAATCGCCTCGCTTTGATGGGGCGCATAGACCACCTCTAGCGCCGCCGAGCCAAGCTCCTCGATACGTGAGCGAATGGCCGGCGCGAACGATTTGAGCACCCGCTCGCGCGCCGGCTCGCCGCCGGTGAGGAGTACGCCCACTTGCGCTGGCGGCATGGCGCGCACCGCAATCAGGCCGCCGTGCGCGACGCCTATCGCTTCGGCGCGCGCCAACTCGCGTTCCGGCACGGCGAAGGGGATAATCTTGATGGTCGCCACCATCCGGCGCGCGGCAACCACCCTATCACGCGGCAGGGTGGCGATGGTCAGCCCCTCGATGCGGTTGACCTCAAAGAGCGCGTCGGCGTTGACCTTCAGCACACCCGCGCGCGCGGCCAGCAGGTTGGCGCGGCCGCCGCTGGCCTCGCTCAAGGCGACCCCATCGCCCGCGCACGCGCGCGTCAGGCGCTCGGCGGCTTCGTCCTCATGGACGTCGCCGGGCTCCAGCGCGGCCACCGTCACCTCGCGCAGGCCGAGCGCGCGCAGTTGCGCCAGTTCTTTCTCGCCCACCCGCGCGCCCTTATGCAGGGCTTTGTGCCCCTGCGCGTCGGCGATGTTGTGGCACAAGATTTTGCCCAGCGTATGCTCTGGCGGCAGATGCATCCACTTCATGCGGTCTATTGTATGCGCGCGGCGGCGGCGCGTCAAGGGCGAAGCCGCGCGCGAGTGGCCTGCCCCCGATCATAGTCGGGGGCCTGCTCGTTCACGCGATGATTCGTGCGCGCCGCTTCGCCCCTACGGTCGCGGCGCTCAGTGAAGTTATAGCGCGGTGCGAACCTTCCACAGTTCGGGGAACAACACCACGTTCACCTGATTGCGCAGGTAGGGCACGCCGGCGGTGCCGCCGGTGCCCGGCTTGTAGCCGATCACGCGCTCAACCGTGCTGACGTGACGGAAGCGCCACTGGCGGAATAGGTCCTCGAGGTCTAGGAGCTCCTCGGCCAATTCGTAGAGGTCCCAGTGCCGCTCCGTGTTCTGGTACACCTCCAGCCACGCCTGCTCCACCGATGCGTGCGGCGTGTACGACTTCGCCCAATCGCGCTCCAGCACCGCGGGCGCAAGCGGAAAGCCTCGCCGCGCCAGCAGGCGCAAGGCCTCATCGTATAAGGATGGCGCGCGCAGTTCGCTCTCGAGCCGCGCGGACACCTGCGGGTCGTGCTGGTGCGGCTTCACCATGACGGCGTTCTTGTTGCCCAGCACAAATTCCAGCAGGCGATACTGGTATGATTGGAAACCCGAGGCGTTGCCGAGCGAAGGGCGAATCCGGCTATATTCGCTGGGGGTCAGCGTGGTGAGCACGCTCCACGCGCTGATCATCTGCTCCAGAATACGCGTCGCGCGCGCCGTCATCTTAAAGGCAGATTGCAGGGTATCCTGCTTGACACACTCGCGCGTCGCCGTCAGTTCGTGCAGGATGAGTTTGAGCCATAATTCGCTGACGTGATGGATGATAATAAACAGCATCTCGTTGTGGTCAGGCGACAGCGGGTGCTGGGCCGACAGAACGCTGTCGAGATGCAGGTAGTCGCCGTAGCTCATCGTCTGGCTGAAATCGAGCTTGGCGCCGTAATCGGACTGGCTATGGGATTCTTGAGTCATTGCCCTCACCCCTCACCCCTAACCCCTCTGCCGAGTATGGGCGAGGGGAGTTGCTGGACGGCCATCACCGTTTATCATACACGGCTTGCGCGCTCTTGCAAAAGGCGGAGAGGGTTAGGGGTATTGCGCAGAATCGTCGGAGGCGTGAGGACGATGCGCGTGAACACGGAACCCGCAACGCTCAACCGGTTCTTGCGCCCGTCCAACCCGCCCCGCGCGCAACGACGGCGGCCCGGCAGGCACTTACGCAGGCGGTTGGAAACCGCCTGCTATGAATAGAAAACCCGCTGAAGCGGGTTGCGGCCTGCTCCGTAACTGAAAGGCACCTCTTGCAATCGGGTATAACGCAGAATCGTCTAAGACATGAGATTGTACGCGCTAAGGGTGAAGCCACGGCCAGCAATCCGGTTGCCAAACAGCGTGAGGCGTGGCCGTTGCTTCGCTACTACGAATCTGCGTTATACCCGCAGGTTAGCTAGAGAGACCGGCATCGGGTGAACCCAACGCCTACCATTCAAACCCGCTACGCCGGTTCGGCGTGCTAACCCGCGCAGCGGGTTTCCCCCGACTAGATCGGGGGCGTCGGTTTCCAACCGATGCCCCTTTACGCCGAACGGCGTTATAATCCCCTGCATGAACGACGAGACGGCCATCACGCGCGGGCACCCCAGTTATGTCTGGCGCTTCGGTCAAGACCGGCGGCTCGGCCTCATCCGCCAGTTCGCCGCGCTGGACGGGCGGCGGGTGCTGGATATCGGCTGTGGGATCGGCGCGTATGTCAAACAGTTTGAGCAACAGGGCGCGGCGGCCTTCGGCGTGGACATTGAGCAGGAGCGCCTGCGGCAGGCCGGCCATCGTGAGCCTGTCGAACGGCGTCTGGCGCAGGCGGTCTCCGAGCATCTGCCGTTTGCCTGCGATGTCTTTGATATGGCCCTGCTGCACGAGGTCATCGAGCATGTGCGCGACGACCGCGCGACCGTCGCGGAGGCGCTGCGGGTGACGCATCCCGGCGGGCGCGTGATCATCTTCGCGCCCAACCGCGGCTGGCCGTTTGAGACGCACGGCTTCTTCTGGCGCGGCCGCTACCATTTCGGCAATATCCCGCTGATTCCCTATCTGCCCGACGGCCTGCGCCGCCGCCTCGCGCCGCACGTGCGCACCTACACGCGCGGCAGTCTCCGGCGGCTGGTGGCGGGCCTGCCGGGCGTGGTTGTGGCGCACACACAAATCTACCCCGGCTACGACAACCTGATCGCCCGGCGGCCTGCGCTGGGGAAGGCGCTGCGCGCCATCACCTATGCGCTGGAAGGCACGCCCTTGCGCATCGGCGGACTGTCGCACGTGATGGTGATTGAGAAGCGTGAAACGTAACGGCTTTGGCCTTCCCCCGCGTGTGGTGGTACAATTCTTCCTTGACGTGGCGCGTTTCAACGGATTGAGATAGCGGATGAACGGATTGAGGCGCTCGTCAGCGGTGATGACCATTCAGTCATCGTCTGGCAGGACACCTCACGACGACCAAGACGCAAATCCGTTAATCCGCTACGCCGCAGGCAATCCGTTGAAACGCCCCAGGAGTTTGCGCGTTGAACACCCAGAAAATCCGCTTCATCCAGAAACGCCATCGCCCCAAGAAAAACGGCGTCATGCTCTGGCTGCGCCTGCTAGCGATCGGCCTGGCCGCCCTGCTCTTTCTGACCCTGTTCCTGTTCGGCGGGGGCGTCGTCACGGCGCTGGCTGTCTATCAATCCTACGCCAGCACCCTGCCGCCCCCCACCGAAATTGGCCGGCAGACCCAGCAGGCGTTCAAGACGACCAAAATCTACGACCGCACGGGCACGATTCTGCTCTATGAAGTCTTCGACCCGAAGGGCGGCAACCGCACGAACGTGCCGCTCAGCCAGATTCCCAAGGCGCTGCGCGACGCGGTCATCGCCAACGAAGACCGCCGCTTCTACGACGAGGTGGGCACGTTCTTCGGCATTGACCCGATCGGTCTGGGGCGCGCCGCCTTCAACACCCTGCTGGGGCGGCAGGTGCAGGGCGCAAGCGGCATCACCCAGCAACTTGTCCGCAATGTCGTCATGTCGCCCGAAGAACGGCTAGAGATCAGTCTCCAGCGCAAGATCAAAGAAGCGGTGCTGGCGATCGAACTCCAGCGCCGCTACAGCAAAGACGAAATTCTGGAGATGTACCTCAACACCATTTCCTACGGGCGGCTGGCCTACGGCGTTGAAGCGGCGGCGCAAGCCTACTTCGGCAAGCATGTTGAGGAACTGTCGCTGGCCGAGGCGACGGCGCTGGCCATTATTCCGCAGTTCCCGGCCGCCAATAGCCCTTGCGAGGATAACCCCTACCGCGCCGAGGCGCAGGTCAAGCGGCATCTGGCTATAGACGCCATGTTGCAGGAAGGCTATATCACCGCCGAGAAGGCTATCCAAGCCAAATTCGAGCCCATCCACTGCTTCCAGCAGGTTTTCGATATCAAAGCCCCGCATTTTGTCTTCTACGTCAGACGCGTACTGGAAGATCAGTTCGGCACACAGCAGGTCTTGCAGGGCGGCTTGAAGGTTATCACCACCATTGATATGGACTTGCAGACCAAGGCCGAAGACCTGGCGCGCGAGCAGATAACGAAACTCACCGCTGAAAAGAAGAATGTCTCCAATGCCGCGGTGCTCGCGCTGGACCCGCGCACCGGCGAAATCAAGACGATGGTCGGCAGTATTGACTACTTCAACCGCGCGATTGACGGGCAGGTGAACATCGCGCTGGCCAACCGCCAGCCCGGCTCGTCGTTCAAGCTGTTCACCTATCTGGCGGCCTTTGAGAAGGGCTACACGCCCGCCACGATGGTGCTCGACGTGCGCACCTCGTTCCCCGACCTGCCCAACCCGCCCTACGTGCCGGAAAACTACGACCGCATCTTTCACGGCCCCCAGCGTTTCCGCCTGGCGCTGGCGCGCTCCTACAACGTGCCCGCCGTAAAGGTGCTCTCGCTGGTCGGCGTCAAGCCGGTTGTCTCGCTGGCGCACCGGCTTGGCATCAACACGCTCAACCGCGACGACTACGGCCTGGCGCTGACGCTGGGCGGCGGCGAAGTCTCACTGCTGGACCTGACCTATGCCTACGGCGTGGTCGCCAACCGCGGCGTGATGGCCGGCCTGCCCGTGCCGTCGGACGTGAAGCGCCCCGGCTACCGCGAGATGAACCCCGTCGCCATCCTGAAGGTTGAGGACGCCAACGGCAAGACGCTCTTTGAATACCAGAAACCGGACGTGAAAACCGTCCTTAGCCCGCAAGTGGCCTACCTGATGACCGATGTGCTCTCCGACAATCAGGCGCGCGCCGTCGCCTTTGGCGCGAACTCACCGCTCAAACTCTCGCGCCCGACGGCGGCCAAGACCGGCACCACCAACGACTTCAAGGATAACTGGACACTGGGCTATACGCCGCAACTCGTGACCGGCGTGTGGGTCGGCAACAGCGATAACACCTCGATGGAACGCTCCAGCGGCTTGACGGGCGCCGGCCCCATCTGGCACGACTTCATGGAGTACGCGCTCAAGGACTTGCCGGTCGAGAACTTCCAGAGACCCGAAGGCATGGTCGAGGTGGATGTCTGCGCTCCGTCGGGATTACGGCCGACGCCGAACTGCCCCAGCCGCGTCAAAGAGTTGTTCATCGCTGGCACCGAGCCGAAGACCGATGATAACATCTGGCAGGCGTTCCGCATCTGCAAACCATCGGGCAAACTGGCGACCCTCTATTGCCCACCCGACCAGATTGAGGACAAAGTCTTCGCCATCTACCCGCCCGAAGCCGCCGACTGGGTGCGCGACCCCGCGAACAATGTGCCCCAGCCGCCAACGGATTACGATACGACCTACGGCCCTGCCCAGCAGGTTGGCGACGTCGCCATCATCAAACCAGTGGCCTACGGCTACGTGCACGGGCTGGCGCCGGTGATCGGCAACGCCAAAGCCGGCAGTTTCAATTTCTACCGGCTTGAATTCGGCTCCGGTCTGGACCCGACGGCCTGGACGCAGATTGGCGGCGACCACCACAATCAGGTGGATGGGGGGCAACTGGAGGTGTGGGACACAACGGGTCTGGCCGACGGCCTCTACACGCTTCAACTCACGGTGGTGGAAGGCAACGGCAACCGCAAGCAGAGCAGCGCGCAGGTCAACGTGGACAACAAGCCGCCGACGGTGAAACTGCTGAACCCCAGCCCCAACGAGATCTACATCATGGAAGACAAGGAGTGGGTGAACATTCAAGCCGACGCGCGCGACAACGTGAGCATGGATCGGGTGGAGTTCTTCCTCGACGGGAAGTCTATCGGCTTCAACACGGTCGCGCCCTACACACGCCGCTGGACGATCACGATGATTGACAAGCCGCCGGTGAAGGACGAGCCGCCGGTCACGAAGATAGAGGAAGTGGTCGGGCCGGATGGCATCAAGCGGCAAGTGGAAGTGACGGTCACCGAGGTCATCTCGGTCGCCGGTCAACTGATCCGGAAGTACGACAGCGGCGCGACGGTCATTCTGGACTCCGGCGGCTACACCGAGACGCACATCATCCACGTGGTAGCCTATGACGCGGCGGGCGCCTCCACCGAAAGCCCGAAGGTGACGATACAGGTGGCGCACAAGCCCAAGAAGCCGGCGGCGCTCTTATGGCGCGATCAGGATTGGCTTGCGCTGGCCGAGCGGTGGGATCATAGAGCGTCCCCCGATCAAGTCGGGGGTTGAGAGGCGGGCGTCGGATTGAATCCGACGCCTTGCTTACTCATTCAGCGCGTACTCAATCGCCTGTTCCAACGTCAGCGCGCGCCCGGCCTCCCACGCCGCGTTGAAGGTTGCTTCGTCCAACTGGGCTCGCAGGGCGGCGATGGTGTTGTCGTGCATGCTCCTTTCAAATCCATCGAGGGGCAGATGGGTGACTGCCAGCAAGGCCGCGACCGCGCCGGATAGCGTCGCGGCCCTCTGCGGCTGTTGCCGCGCGAGCGCCAGGCCCGCCCAGCCAACCAGGGTTTCTGCCATGCCCCACGTGTTGCCCAACTCGCGCCGCAGTGTCAGGCTCTCGGTATAGAGCGCCCGCGCTTCTGCGTAGTCGTCTTGATTCGCCGCCACAAGCCCCAAGTTGTTGAGCGAGTTGGCCATGCCCCGCTTGTCGCCCAACTCGCGCTGTAGGGCCAGGCTTTCGGCATAGAGCGCCCGCGCTTCTGCATAGTCGCCTTGATTCCAAGCGACAATCCCCAAGCTGTTGAGCAAGCTGGCCATGCCCTGCTTGTTGCCTAACTCGCGCCGCAGTGCCAAGCTCTCTACGTAGAGCGCCCGCGCTTCTGCATAGTCGCCTTGATTTCGAGCGGCAATCCCCAAGTTGTGGAGCGAGGTGGCAATGCCCCGCTTGTCGCCCAACTCCCGACTGAGCGTCAGGCTCTCGGTATAGAGCGCCCGCGCTTCTGCATAGTCGCCTTGATTCGCCGCCACAAGCCCCAAGTTGTTGAGCGAGTTGGCCATGCCGCGCTTGTCGCCCAACGCGCGCCGCAGCGCCAAGCTCTCTAGATAGAGCGCCCGCGCCTCTGCGTAGTCGCCTTGATTCCAAGCGACAAGCCCCAAGCTGTGGAATGAGGTGGCCATGCCCCGCTGGTCGCCTAACGCGCGCCGCAGTGCCAGACCCTCGGCATAGAGTGCCCGCGCCGTACCATAGTCGCCTTGATACCAAGCCACAATCCCCAAGTTGTTGAGCGAGCCGGCCATGCCCCGCGTGTCGCCTACCGCACGGAACAGCGTCAGACCTTCCTCTGCCAACGCCCGCGCCGCGCCATAGTCGCCTTGCTTCCAGGCGAACTCGCTCGCCCAGTTCAATGCGCCGCCATAACGTGCCCGCTCATCCGCCGGCGCGCTCGGCGTCAACCGCGCGCGGCCCGCCGCCAACGCCTGCGCCAGCCATTGCCGCCCTTCGCTCGCATGCCCGCGCACATCCCAAAACCGGGCCACCGCCACACATAGCCGCAAGCCCGACTCCACCTCAGCCTGCTCCAGCGCCCACCCCAGCGCCGCTCGAAAGTTCTCATGCTCCCGCTCCACGCGCTGAAGCCACACGATCT
>JACQEC010000230.1 GCA_016200765.1 Chloroflexota bacterium
GGCGCGGCGATCAAGCCCACGAACTTGATGCGCTCGGCGCCCCACTTCTTGAGGATGTCCACCGTCGCCACCGCGCTCCCGCCCGTCGCCAGCATCGGGTCGAGCACCAGCGTCACCTGCACGGTGGACGCCTCCGGCAGGCGGTTATAATACGCCACCGGCTTCAGTGTGCGCTCATCGCGGTAGAAGCCCATGTGCCACACCTCGGCATGGGGCATCATCTCCCAGATACCCTCGACCATGCCCAACCCCGCGCGCAGAATCGGGATCAGCCCGATCTTCTGCTTAAGGTGATGGCCGCGCGCGAGGCCCATCGGCGTCGTCACGTCCAGCTCCGCCAGCGTCAGGTCGCTGGTGGCCTCGTAGGCCAGCAGGATCGCCAACTCGCGCACCAGTTCGCGGAACTTCTTCGGCTCGGTGCGGCTGTCGCGCAGGAGGGTCACTTTGTGACGGATGAGCGGGTGGTTGGAAATAAACAGGTTGTCCATCTGGTCTCCTACGCGGGCAGTGGGAAGAGTTGCGCGAAGGTGCCGAGGGCAACAAAGTCGCTGACCTGCAGTTCGCCCTGCTGGATAGAGACCATCGGGTGCTGGATGCCAGTGATGGTCTTGAGGAACGTGGCGGCGCTCTGGGTCATCACCAGATCGGCGCGCTCCGGCCGCCCTTCGCGAGAGGTCGCCGCGCCGCCGCCGACGCTGATCGTCCACGGCTCGACGCCGGGGTCGGTAAACTCCATCACCGCCGTGAACTGAATCTGGGATGCCAGTTCGCGGTTCAAGACGCCGGAGACCAGGCCGAGGTCAAAGCCGATGGCGGCGCGGGTCACCGCCGCGCTCGGCACGGGCGTCTCGCGCTGTAGGTGGATGCGCAACTGGATCAGTTCGTTCCAGGTGTGAGCGCGGCACCATTCCAGATTGCCCCGCGCCGGCCCCCACCCCCTGAACACCACGAACCACGCCGGCTGCTCCAGATCGGCGTCACTGGCCAGCGTGCTGGTGAGCACCCGCCGCACGGCGTCGCGCGCCGCCCGCATCTGCGCCAGCGACTGCGCGACGGTCTGACCGGCGGGGCGCTCGGCGAATTTACGGGCGTTCCACTCGTCCAACTCGGCAAGGTTCGCACAGAGGGTCTGTTCGGAGGCCGGCCACGCACGGCCCATTTCGATCGGGCGCGCCACGGCGTCGCGGTCGCAGTACGCCATGTGGTAGGGCAGGTCGGCGAAGGTCCAATCGCCGCCGTGTTTGCCCGCCCAGCCGTCAGGCTCCAAGGTCGCATAGAGCGTGTCGAAATGCCCCCACAATTCTTCGAGGTGCGCCGCCAGTGTGTCGAGAGTCGTCCGGTTGCCGGTTGACATGCTGACCTCCGCCGATGATCGGTAGTCGTTTGCCCATCGCGCTGTATTGTACAACAGAATTGGCCGCGACGCATCCCGCTTGTCAGCGCCCCGCCCGGTGGCGTATAATCGGGCAAAGCAGACCATTGGAGCCGCGCATATGCTCACTTTTGACGTGGGGCGCGAGCAGATCGCGCAGACCGCCAAACATTTCCACATCAATCGCGCGCAGTTCCTCGCGCCGCAATATAAAGAGGCGCACGCGCGCCAGGAGTTGATTGACCCGCTCTTTCGACGATCACCACTCCCACTATAGGAGATATTTCGGAGTTCATACAGTATCTGAAAGACAGAGTCCGGAAGGGAAAGACCATGGGGTCACCACTTCCATCCGAGGTGCCGCCTGAAACCGAACCGTTAGCTGAAGTCGTCGAGGTTTCCGGGGAGATGGTCGAAGATGAGTGAATTATGGCAACTCCCAATGTGGGATGATGTCACTCAAGTTGTGAATGTCGCGTCTGTGCCGCAGCGCAGTCCTTTCCGCTATCCCGGTGGCAAGACTTGGCTTGTGCCGCGCACCCGACAGTGGCTCGCAACACTGCCCATCAAACCGCTCAGGTTCATCGAACCCTTTGCCGGCGGCGCTATCGTCGGGTTAACTGTAGCCTTTGAGGAGTTGGCCCGCTCGGTAATCTTGGTCGAGCGTGACGAACAGGTTGCCGCTGTATGGACCACGATTCTCAATACACGAGATGGAGCGGAATGGCTGGCCGATCGCATTGCGACATTCGATTTGACACCCACATCAGTCAATACTCTCTTGTCATCACGCGCGCGCTCGGCCAAAGAGCGAGCTTTCCAAACTATCGTTCAAAATCGAATAAGCCACGGTGGCATTCTCGCCCCAGGCGCAGGTGTGTTGAAACATGGGGAAAACGGCAAAGGCATCCGCTCGCGCTGGTATCCCGAGACCCTCAAGAGACGCATTCTGGCGATTGGCCGCCTGCGCGATCGTATGCGCTTTGTGAAAGGCGATGGCTTTGCCGTCATCCGTCAGTATATAGAGCAGCCAAACGCTATATTTTTTATTGACCCGCCCTACACGGCGTCAACCAAGAGAGCGGGGACGCGCTTATATAAATATCATCAGGTAGATCACGAAGAACTCTTCCATCTGGCTGCCAGAATCAAAGGCGACTTCTTGATGACCTATGACGATGCTGAAGAAGTTCGCTCTTTGGCCGTTAAATACAGGCTCGAATATCGGTCAATCGCGATGAATAACACGCATCACGCGACCCTGAGCGAACTCCTGATTGGCCGACACATGAGCTGGATCAGGTTTTGAGCAACGGCCGGGGCTAGTCGGCGCAGATAGACGCGCTGGGCGATGAGTTGTACGGGTTGAATGAGGCGGAGGGGGAGACTATCAGCGGATTGGGATAACGGATTAGCGGATAGATGAGCCTTATTGCGGCGAGTTGGCCGGCCGGGAACGCGCTAACGCACAACGCGAAAACGCATTGCGATGGCCGCGCCCCTATCCGCTAATCCGCTATGCCGCAGGCCATCCGTTGATAGCCTCACCCCTTCAGCCCCACATTGGCAATGCCCTGCACGAATTGCTTCTGCGCCAGCAGGAAGAGCGCGACAATCGGCAGGGCGGTGAAGATCGAAGCCGCCATCAGCAGGTGCCACTCCGTGCCGGCTTCGCCCTGCGTGAAGACCGCCAGCCCCAACGGCATCGTGCGCATCTCGACCGAGTTGGTCACAATCAGCGGCCAGAAGAAGTCGTTCCAGTGCCACATCGCCGAGAGCAGGCTGAACGTCGCCAGCGCGGCGCGCGACAGCGGCACCATCAACGACCAGAGGATGCGCAGGGGGCCCGCGCCGTCCATGCGCGCCGCCTCGATCAGGTCGGTCGGGATTGTCAGGAACTGCTGGCGGATGAGGAACGTGCCGAAGCCGCTGGCGACGAACGGCAGGATCAGCGCGCCGTAGGTGTTGAGCAGGCTCAACTGCTTGATGGTCACGAAATTGGGAATCAGCGTGACCTGCGCGGGCACCATCAGTATCGAGAGATAGAGCAGAAACAGGATGTTCTTGCCCGGAAACTCAAAGCGCGCAAAGGCGAAGGCGGCCAGCGTGCTGGTCACCAGCTGAATCGCCACGATGCTCGCGGTGACGATCACGCTGTTCACAAAGAACAGGCCAAAGGGCGCTTTGCGCCAGGCCTCGCCGAAGTTTTCCCAGCGCCAGACCGACGGCAGCCACTGCGGCGGGTAGAGGTGAATCTCGGCGGAGGTCTTGAACGCCGCGAGGATCATCCACACATAGGGCAGGAACGCGATGAACGCCGCGCCGAACAGGATGATATAGACGAGGAGCCGCTCCGCATGGGGGACGCGGGCTTGGCGGGGCGGGGTTTTCATTGATAGGTCACCCAGCGGCGCGACAGGCTCAGTTGGATCACGGTCAGCCCCAGCGCGAGGCCCACAATCAGGTAGGCGATGGCCGAGGCGTAGCCGCCGTCCAGATTGGCGAACGCCTGGCGATACAGGTAGAAGACCAACGTCGCGGTGCTGTTGGCCGGCCCGCCCAGCCCGCCGGTCATCACGTAAATCGGGTCGAAGACGCGGAAGGCCTGAATGGTGGAGACAATCAGCAGGAAGACGAGCGTCGGCGAGAGCAGGGGCAGGGTGATATGGCGCAGGAGCGTCCAGCGGCCCGCGCCGTCGAGCGCGGCGGCTTCATACAGGTCTTCGCGGATGTTCTGCAGGCCCGCCAGCAGGATGATGATGTCGTAACCGAGCCCCTGCCAGATCATCATCAGGATAATCGTCCCGAGCGCGCTCTCCGGCCGGTTGAGCCACGCCTGCCCCGGCAAGCCCAGCAGGCGCAGCAGGTACGTCATCAGGCCGAAGTCGGGCGTATAGATGAACAGCCACAAGCCGGACACAGCGACCAGCGTGGTCACGACCGGCAGGAAAAACACGGTGCGCAGTAAGGCGCGAAAGCGAACCGGCTGGTTGAGCAACAGCGCGAGACCGAAGCCCAGCGCCAGCGTGATGAACACCACCATCAGCGTATAGACGGCCGTGTTGCCGATAACCTGACGCAGGACGCTGTCGTTCAGCAGTTTTTCTAGCCACTTGACACTATGAATGCCGGAGCGAATGGGATGGGTTGATTAAGGGCCAGCCGTTTTTCGATACTGTCTCGACCGATGCGAAAGAGACTGAGGTCGCGGCGGTCATGCCGATCGACCCGGTGGCGCAGACCACGACGGATGACGACCCGGCCCACCTGCAGCAGCCAACTGTAGGGCAGGCAGACCGCCCAGGTCAGTCGTGACAGCCGCATGAAATGACGCAGGTGAGTCGTTTCAAGATCGCAGCCATGCCTTTTCAGATCGCCAAACATTTCATCGATCCACATCCGCCGTTGATAAGCTTGACGGGTGGTGTGGGCGTCGGGCAGGTTAGTGGCCAACAGCCAGGGTTCTTTTTCGCCCTGGGCCCAGTGAGCCAGCAAAGCCGTTGGGTAACGCCACTGCTGGGTCAAAAACGCTTCTGCGCACCAGACACTTTGACCGGCTCGACTGACCAAACTGGCGAACGGTTGCCAAACGCGCTGACCTTTGAGTCGCACCAGATGATTGCCTTTTTGGCGCAATACATAGCCCCAGCGCCAACGTCGCAGCTGACGGATGACGGCCACACTGCCGAACTCGGAATCGCCGAGCAAAACGACCGCGACGCCCTTGGGCAGCAGCCCGTGCACAGAGGCCAACAGCGCCAATTGGACCCAGCCCGAGCTATGGCCGCGACTGTACGGGACCCAGGTCCAGGCTATCGGCACGGCCCGGCGCCGAAACGCCAGGCAGACGATCAACAGTTGATGGCCGAAGCCCACCTTGGTGCCATCCACAATCAAGCGTATTTCACCGAGCGTGGCTGCGGCCTCGTCCAACCACTGCCGGGCCACGGGCTCATACCACTCCCGCACCGCGGGATTGGACAGAAAGCGTTCCAGGCGACGCCACAAACTCGGGTTCTTGGCACCCAGTGGCCACTTACGCACAATGGCGCTCAAATGTACGCTCATGGCCCGATACAGACCGACGATCAGCCAAGTCATGTTGCGCACTCTGCTGCGGCAACCGTCCGGGCTCAGTTGCGCCAGCGGTCCAAACCAAGTACGATACAGTGTGAAGCTGTCCATCGCTCGCTCCTCTTGAGAAAGTTTGTTGGCAAACTAACCTTACTCAATTCGCGAGCGCTGGACAACTTCCTTTTTTACCCTACTGTCAGGTAGCTAGCAGTTTTTCATAGTTCTGCAGGCCGATGAAGCGCGGCTCTTCCAGAAAATCCCAGTCGGTCAGCGAGAGGTAGCCCGAATAGACCATCGGCCAGAGCACGAACACGGCCAGCCCCGCAAACGACGGCGCGAGCAGGGCATAGGCCGTCAGCCATTCGCGGAGTTGGCGTTTGCGCGGGCGCACGGGGAGAGGATGAGAGACCCGAAGGGTTTGTAAAACCCTTCGGGTCTGAACGGTTACTTCGCCAGTTCGGTGTTCGACTGCTTCACCGCGGCGTCGAGCGCGGTCTTGGCGTCGGCGGCGCCTTGCAGGATTTCCTGCAGAGCCGGGTTGAGGAACTGGTTAATCACCTTCTCGAAGTTGGCGTTGATGGCGCGCGCCTTGCCGTACTTGAACGCCAGATCAATCGCGTCCTTCGCCTTCGGGCTCTTGGCGAAGTAGTCCACCATCTGCGGGTCGCTCAACGCGCTGGTGCGCACGGGCAGGTAGCTCGAACTTCGCCGATGCCTCAATCGCCGCGCGCGAGAAGATGGAGTGGATAATCATCGCGGCTTTGCCGGCGATGAAGTCGTTGGTCACAGCGCCAAACTCGGCGCCGCCGCGCACGCTCAACGTCTTATCCTTCTTCGCCATATCGTTCCAGATGGCCAGCCCTTTCAGCGCAGCGTCGCTGTTGTAGGTCGCTTGCTTGCCGTCGGCGCTCAACAGCGCGCCACCGTAGGCCAGCAGCTGCCCCTCAAAGAACCAATCGCCCGCCAGCGTGCCCATCACCGGCCACTGCGTCACGGCGTCGCCCTGCTTCACCAGCAGTTTGGGCGCGACGGTGCGCAGTTCATCCCAGGTCGTGGGCGGCTTGTTGGGGTCGAGCCCGGCGGTTTTGAAGGCGTCGCGGTTGTAGAACATCATCGTCGTACTGCGCTGCCAGAGGATGGCGTACAGTTTGTTGTCGTAGTACGAGTTGCCCAGCAGCGCCTTGGCCAGATCGTCAGACTTGAAATCCGGATCCTTGGCGAAGTCGTCCAGCGCGATAATCTGCTTGGCCGAGGCCAGTTTCGGAATCTGCAATAGCTCGACCATCGCCGCGTCGGGCAGGACGTTGGCCGCGACGCCGGCCAGTATCTTGGTGTAGTTGTCCGAGTAATTGCCGGTCAGCACCATGGTCACACGCGCATTGGGGTGCGAGTCGTTATACTTGGCGACCAGCGCGTCCATCGCTTCCTTCAGGAAGCCTTCGGTCGGCAAGGGGTACCAGATCACCAGCGTCACCGGCTCGGGGGTGGCGGTGGGCTTGGGCGCGGGTACGGGGGTGGCCGTCGGCGCGGGAGCGGTCGTCGGGGCCGCCGGGGCGACGGTTGGGGCCGCGGGCACGGCGGTCGGCGTCGGGGCCGCGCCGCAGGCGTTTGCCAGCAAGGCCAGCGCCGCCAGCACGATCGAGAACAGTTTACGGTTGCGCAACGCTTACATCGTTTCCTCCAGTGATGGGATTGGGACTATAGGGGTTTCGGCTGGCCGGGCATCGGCGCGACAAAAAATAAACGGCTCGCCGTATCGCTACGGGCGAACCGTTTGGTTTAGGAGTGCGAACAGATTGGGGGTTTAAGGTTTGCGCGCCGCTGCAAGATGAATCGCCAGCCATCGGTCTGGCTGGGATTATAGCATCATCAGGCGCTTCTCGCAATCCGCCAAAAGTGCGCGCTGATCAGGCGAATGATGGTATGATAGTCTCCTGCCCGTGACCAGCCATCATCAGAGAGGTCGCTATGAGGCCGCCTGAACCGATCATCGTCGCCCACTTATTTCCGGAGGTGCACCACGCGCTGATAGACCTGTTGTCCGGCCTATCCGCCGAGCAGTGGATGCGGCCTGTCCACAACTCCGGCTGGACCGTGCACGACACGGCACTGCATTTGCTGGGCGGCGACGCAGGCATCCTCTCGCACAAGCGCGACGGGTACGCGAGCCGCGGCGCGCCGCGGGAGGGGTGGCACGAGTTGGTCGCTTTCATCAACGGTCAGAACGAGCGCTGGGTGCAGGCGACGCGGCGCATCAGCCCGCGCCTGCTCTGCGATTTCCTGCGGCTGACCGGCGAGCAGGTCTCTGTCTACTTCCAGTCGCTCGACCCGCACGCGCTGGGCGGGCCGGTGGACTGGACGGGCCCCGGCCCCGCGCCAGTCTGGCTCGATCTGGCGCGTGAGTACACCGAGCGCTGGCATCACCAACAGCATATCCGCGATGCCGTAGGCCGCCCCGGCCTGAAGGAGCCGCGCTTCTTTGCGCCCGTGCTGGACACATTCGCGCGCGCTCTGCCGCATACGTTGCGAGAGGTGGATGCGCCTGTGGGTACCGCGGTTGTGCTGACCATCCACGGCGCGGCCGGAGGGCGCTGGTGGGGCCTGCGTGAGGCGCGCGGCTGGGGGCTTTACCGCGATGTCGCGGGCGAGCCGCAGGCGGAGGTGGCGCTCGATCAGGAAATCGCGTGGCGGCTACTGACGAAGGGCATCGGCAAGGACGAGGCGCGGCGTCATGCCACGCTGAACGGCGATCAGGCGCTGGGACTGCGCGTGCTGGAGATGGTCTCCATCATCGCTTGAGCCCGGCGCGCTGACCCATTTAGCGGCGCTGTGTCAGGCTGAAACAATTGCCACAGCCATCCTTGAAGGTCGCCTCAATGCCGCAGGGCCGTTCTTTTATTCCTTGCCGCGCAGGGCCGGAAAGAGGATCACCTCGCGGATGGCCGACTGGTTGGCGAAGAGCATCGTCAGCCGGTCAATGCCGATGCCGAGGCCGCCAGTGGGCGGCATCCCGTACTCCATCGCCTGAATATAGTCCTCGTCCAGCGGGTGCGTTTCCTCGTCGCCCTGTTCTTTGGCGCGCCCCAGCTCCACGAAGCGCGCGCGCTGGTCTTGCGGGTCGTTGAGCTCGGAGAAGGCGTTGCCCGATTCCATGCCCGCGACAAACGCCTCGAACCGCTCGACCGTGCGCGCGTCGCCGGGCTTCTTCTTGGCGAGCGGCGAAATCTCCAGCGGGTATTCGCTGACAAAGGTCGGCTGAATCAGCTTGGGCTCGACATACTCGCCGAACAGCTCCTCAACCGTCTTGCCCCACGACGGCTTCTGTTCCACCTTCAGGCCGAGGCGCTCTATCTCCTGCGCGAGCGACGGCAGGTCGGGAAACTGGGCGATGTCAAGGTCAACCTCGTCGAGGATGGCCTCGCGCATGGTGGTGCGCTTCCACGGCGGCGTCAGGTCAGCCTCGTGCCCCTGATAGACAATGCGCATGGTGCCCAGCGTCTCCTGCGCGATGGTGGAGAGCATGTCCTCGACCAAGCGCATCACATCCTGATAATCCCAATAGGCCGCGTAGCACTCCATCATGGTGAACTCGGGCATGTGCGTGGTGTCAATGCCCTCGTTGCGGAAGTCCTTGCTGATTTCATAGACGCGCTCGAAGCCGCCGACGATCAGCCGCTTGAGGTAGAGCTCGTCGGAGATGCGCAGGTACATATCCTGATCGAGCGCGTTGTGATGCGTGATAAACGGCTTGGCGTTGGCGCCGCCGTAGAGGGATTGCAGGACCGGCGTCTCCACCTCCAGAAAACCGCGCGCGTCGAGGTAGCGGCGCATGGCCGAGACGATGCGGCTGCGCAGGACAAAGACCCGCCGCGCCTCGTCGTTGGCGATCAGGTCGAGATGCCGGTAGCGGTAGCGCAGTTCCTGATCCTTGAGGCCGTGCCACTTTTCAGGCGGAGGGCGCAGGGCCTTGGCGAGCAGTTGGAGCTTGCCACTGCCGTCCTGCACGTGCGCGAACGACGCCTTGCCCATCACGCGCACGGCGACCAGCCGCCCGCCGACCGTGGCCTGTGGCTTCACCTCCGGCTCGGCGCCATCGAGCAGGGCGAGCGCCTCGGCGGCGGTGTGCGTGCGCGCGGCGCGCGGCGGGTACGGGTCTATGCCCTTGCCGCGGATGCGCTCTAATTTGAGCAGGCGCTGGCGCTGGAGCTCGTTCAGGTTTTCCATTTATCCCGGCGTCCAGCCAATCTTCACGATCTGAAACTTGCGCTCGCCGCTGGGCGTCTTGACGGAACAGCGGTCGCCGACCTTCTTGCCCATCATCGCCTTGCCCATCGGCGACTCGTTGGAGATGCGCCCTTGCGCGGGGCTGGCCTCGGCGGAACCGACGATCTGATAGGTGTCGTTGGTCTTCTCGCCGTCCTCTTTGACGGTCACAAAGACGCCCAGCTGAACCGTGTCGGCGGGGCCGCTGTGGTGGATGATCTCGGCGTTGGTGAGCATGTTCTCGATCGTCATGATACGCCCTTCGAGGAAGGCCTGCGCGTTCTTGGCTTCATCGTAGCCCGCGTTCTCGGACACGTCGCCGCCCTCTTTAGCGAGTTTGATCTGCGCGGCGACCTCAACGCGGCGCGTGGTTCGCAAGAACTCCAGTTCCTCCAACAGTTTGCGCCGGCCTTCCACAGTCAAGTAGGTTTTCTTTTCTTGCATCGCTCACCCCCCGAAAAAGAAAACAGCGCTTGCTGGGCGCTGACAGCCGATAACAGGGTAGGGGCGCACACAGCCCGTGCGCCCCTACTGTAAGGGCATTATAGATGAAGCGGGATGAGAAAGCAAATAAACATCGCGGGCGCGGTATAGCATAGAATCGTCGGAGGCGTGAGGACGTCGCGCGTGAGCGCGTATGCCCCGAACCGCTTTCAGCGGGCGGGCGAAGCCCGCTTCGGGGGTGCGCGCGCATATGGAAGCCGCAAGGCCGAATAGGTTCTTGCGCCCGGCCAATCCGGCCCGTGCCACGGCGGCGACCCAGCAGGCGGTTAGAAACCGCCTGCTATGAGTAGCAAACCCTCTGAAGCGGGTTAAGACCTGTTCTCTCTCTGCGATGCACCACGCGAGCGTTGTTTGCGAAGCAACCTCCTTGGCTTGCAGCAGGGGATCGCTTCGCTTCCCGCCACGCTTCGCTCGCGGCTCCGGCTCGCATTGACAGTGGGCAACTGCGTAATGCTTAATATTGATAAAACATTTGTTCTAGCGAGTTACCTTTTGCTGCGACTGCGTGTACAATCATTGCTGGACATTTGTTCTATAGGAGTGTGCGATGGGCGAAGGCGGCGTGAGTAACACGTCCTACCGGTCGGCGCACGGCCGGGTGCTGCGGCACGAGGGGCTGATTCAGGCGGGGCAGGCGGAGGTCTGGCAGACGCTGACGACGACCGAGGGCTTGCGCAAGTTTGTCGCGCCGGTCGTGCGG
>JACQEC010000231.1 GCA_016200765.1 Chloroflexota bacterium
CGTTGTACAGGTTGAGCCGCCCGCGCCGCGAGACCTTTTCGTCCGGGCTGACGGAATTGGCCTGCGGGTGGATCAGCAGGGAGCCGTTGCGCGCCCAGCGCGTCGGCGAAACGCAGTCAAACATATCCACGCCGCGCTCGATGGCCTCAAAGATGTCGTCCAGTTCGCCGATGCCGAGCAGGTGGCGCGGCTTGTCGTCGGGCAACAGCGGCATGGTCCACTCCAGAATCTCGTGCATCTCCTGCTTGGACTTGCCCAGCGAGCCGCCGATGCTATACGCCGCGAAGGGCAGGGAGGAAATGAAGGCGGCGCTGTCCTCGCGCAGAGGCCGGTAGGCCCCGCCCTGCACGATGCCGAACAGCGTCTGGTAAGGCCGCCGATACTGCATGAAAGCGTCCCACGAGCGCGCCGCCCAACGGTGGGTGCGCTCCATCGCTTGCCGCGTGTACGCGAAATCGTCGAGCGGCGAGGTGCATTCGTCGAACGCCAGAATGAAATCGGCGCCCAGCAGTGCCTGTATCTTGATCGAACTTTGCGGCGTCAGCCGGTGGGTCGAGCCGTCAAGGTGCGATTTGAACGTGACCCCTTCTTCGTCAATCCTGGTCAACGGCTCGCCTGCCGGCCGCTCGACCCGCCGCGGGTCTTCGTCGGGGAAGATATCGCCGATCTTGCCGACGCCGTCGCGCAAGGCGGAGCCGAGCGAGAACACCTGAAAGCCTCCGCTATCCGTCATGATCGGGCGGTCCCAGCCCATGAAACCATGCAGGCCGCCAAACTCTGCGATGACCTCCGCGCCGGGCCTCAAATATAGGTGATAGGTGTTGCCGAGGATGATTTGCGCGCCGGTGGCTTTGAGGTCGTCGGTCGTCATCGTCTTGACCGTCGCCTGTGTGCCGACGGGCATGAAGACCGGCGTCTCAATCGCGCCGTGCGCGGTCTGGATGACGCCGGCGCGGGCGCGCGAGTGCGGGTCGCGGGAGAGAATGTCGAATGACCACATGGCGGGAGTCGTAGCGTCGTCTGCCTTCGGCGGGAGATGATTGAGGCGGCTAGTAGAAGACCGTCCGCGTGCGATGATAAGGCTCGTCACCGGTGCCTTGTGCCGCATCCCACAGCGCCCAATCTATCTGAACGCTGTTCACGGCGACGCCGCGCCCGTTCAACCGCGCCCGGATGCGCTCGACGGCGGCGATGGTCGCGGCGCGAATCTCAATCTCCTCATCACTGCCCGCGGGAATCTCGCGGCGCGCGCCGACGCGCGCGGCCAGCGCGTCGGCATAACCCAGCACGCCAAAGCGGCGGAGGATTTGCGGCAACTTGTAGTCGGCAAAGCAGGTCAGCGTGTCCATGCGGGAAAGCGCGCCCCATTGCCGCCCGCCAAAGGCTCCAAACAGGTCGGCGGCCACAATCTGCGCGCGCTTATAGAACTTCACGGCCCGGCCGTGATAGACGGCCTCATCGCGGAATGAGGGGAAGTTCTCGACGACGGCCTGCGCCACGGCCGGTGCGTCAAAGCCCGCCGCCTCAATCAGCCGCGCGCACTGGCCGTGATACTTCTCGCACAGCACCGCGCCCACCTCGCGCGCGTGGGCGGCGCGTTGCTCCAGCAGGGGGATGACGCCCTCGCCGCGCAGGATATGGCCGAGTGTCGCGCTGTCCATGCGCGACAGGAAACCGGCGTCGGCGATGTCGCGCCCCTCCTCAATCGCCCGTTTCAGCCCCGCCGCCAGCGCCCAGTAGCCGTTCAACCGTTCCCCGCGATACGCTAGGTCCCAGCGCGGCTCGCCCCAGAAGGAAAAATTGAGCGCGTCCAGCAGGAGGATGTAGTTGGCCGTGCGCGGCGTGCCGTCGCCGAAATGGTATTGGTGGTTCCATGCCGGCACCGGCAGTTCAGATGCGAAGTTCGCGCAGACACGCTCGATGGCCTGCTCATCAAGCGAAACAGTCCGCGCCTGCGACATGACGAATTCAGCCGAGGCGCGCACGCCCAGCGGGTCGGGGCCTTGAGGAGCGCGGATCATCTACCCTGCGCGACCGGCCTGGCCCACGCGGCGGCCTGATTGATGACGCCGCGCAATTCGTTGGCCACGGCCTGGCCCACGCGGCGGCCTGATTGATGACGCCGCGCAATTCGTTGGCCACTTCGGCGCGGCCCTGCGCCTGCAAATCACCGGCCAGATGGGTCATGGTCTGCATCAGTTGAGGGGTAATCTCAGCGGCGCTCTCACGCAAAATCTCGGCGCGCTCGCCCGGCGTGGCGCGCAGGAGCCGGTTGATCAGCTTCATCTCCGGCGGCATCCGCGATTCGAGCTGGGCGACCGTCTCGTCGTAAATGCCTTGCAGAGCCTGCGCGATCTGCGGCTGGTTCTGCTGGCTCGCTTGCTGGATGTTGGCCTGCACGACCATCAAGAAGGCTTCGTCAATCTGCTCAATGTGGTCGGCGACCCACTGCACCGGGTCGTCGCTCCGCAAGACCTGCTGTAACAACTGGCTGGCGCGGCGCAGTGTGCTCTCGGTTTCACGATCCAGCTCATCGCTCATCTTTAGCAGGCGCTCGCGCAACTTCTTCAAGGCTTGCGCCTCGGCGGGCGGGGCCGCGTCCAGTTTAGCCGTCAGCGCCTGATAAAACTTGTAGTCCAGCACCGGCCGGATGGCCGCCACAATCTCTTTGAGCTCGTCGTCGTTCTTCGCCTGTTGCAACTCGTCAATAATCTCATCCACCGAGACGGTGAGCCCGGCGGGCGCCTGCAAGCCCAGTTCGCTCGCCAGCGCCGCGGCCAACTGCATCAACTGCGCGCTGGCCTGCGCGTCGTTGTCCTCCGTCTCAGTCGAGCGCGCCAGCGCCGTGATGAAGGTGATGAACTCCTGATTGAGTTCGTCTTTGTGCTCTTGCACAACGCGCTTGAAGTCGTCGGGATTGGCGCCGCTCTGCAGGAGGGTTTCCAACAGGCGAATCTGTGCCGCCTGCTTGTCGAGCATCTCCTTGGTGATGCCGTCGGCCTGCAATATTTCCTCGCTCAAGCGCTGGTAACTCAACACCATGCGCGGCTGAAGCATGTACATCTTGCGCTGTTCGGGGGGCAGGCTGTCAATCAGCGCATTGGTCAGTTTGCCAATCGCCCGCTCCTCGCCTTCGCGCTTCAGGCCCAGTTCCATCGGCATCATCACCAGCGCCAACTGCTTGGCCGGATCGTGGTACAGCATCGGCATCGCGACCATCCCGCGATAGCCGCAGTGCGGGCAATTAATCCCATTAAGCTGGCCGCGCAGGAGCGCCTGTTTGAGCTGGGGCTGTTTGCCCACATCTACGATGCTGTACATGGTGGTATTCACCGGTTGCTGGCACTGCGGACAGCGCACGGTGGTGGACTGCGGCGACGACATAGACACTCCTCTGGCAAGTTAATGGCGTGATTGTATCAGGATTGTATCAGGGAGGATAGGCTTTGGCAAAGCAAAAAGGGCGTCCCGATGGAACGCCCGTCTGGCATAGCCGCCTTCCCGGTGTTACGGTTCCTGCGCGTAGCCGATGGGCGCCTTGGAAAAATCCCACGCGCGCACCTTGCGCGGGACGATTTTCGTCAGCACGCGCCCCTCGTTGTCGGTATAGAGCCGGCTCTCGCGGATGCCCACATCGGTGAAGAGCCGGCGGAGCGATTCGCGTGTGAAGCCAATCGCCCCATCGCGCTCGGTCAAGCCGTAGCGATTGGTGATCAGGCCGAGCGCCTGCTCGGCGGGGTGGGCGCCCGCGTAAGGGCCTGCTTCAATGGTGACCGTCTGGCCTGATCCGGCGTAAGCCAACTGCGCGTCGCCGACGATGAGCACCGCCTTGGCCATGTTACTGCGCATACCCATCAACGGGCGGTCGTCCATATCCACGACGACCGAACAGCGCGGGTTGCGCGCGAGATTCTTCAGCGTCAGGCGCGTCTTGGCGATGTTAAAGTAGATGCACCGGCCATCCCAGTAGTACCAGAGCGGGGTGACCATCGGGTAGCCGTCCACGCCGACGGTGGCGACGCGCGCGACCCATCGCCCGGAGAGGAAATCATCTATCTCCGCTTGCGACATCGCCACTTCGGGATGCCAGGCCAGCACGCCGCCGATTTTCATGGAAGTTTATTGATCCGCCAGTATTGCCGGTTGGAATAGATCAGCGGGTGCTCATCGTTCTGCGCCCCTCCGGCCTGAGCCAGTCCAATCAAGATGACATTTAACCCCACGTCAAACTCGGCCACCACGCGGCAATCCAGATAGCCGACCGCCCGATCCAGAATGGGCGCGCCGGTGACGGCCGTGTGATACGGTTCGCCCTGAAACCGGTCGTGCTGTTCGTCTAGGCCCCCGCGGGTGGTGCCGGCAAAGCGATCCGAAATCTGCTGTTGATGCTCGCTCAGAATGTTGACGGCGAAGATGCGGGAGTGCTGTATATCTTGCAGGGTGTAGAGTCGCTTCGCCAGGGTGATGCTGATCAGCGGCGGCGTGAGCGACACCGATACAAATGAATTGGCCGTCACCCCGCGGGTCTCGCCGCCGATAGAGGTTGTGACGACCGTCACCCCCGTGACCCAGTGGCGCATCACCGCTTTGAAGTGGTCGGGGGAAACAACGGGCAGGTCAGGTTCGATGTTAAGCATGGGGATAGCCTAATAGACATTGCGATTGTTGTCAACCATGGCGGGCCTCACCCCCAGCCCCCTCTCCTGACCCGCGTCTTTTGCGGTCAGGAGAGGGGGTTGGGGGGTGAGGTGTGTTATAATCCCTGCCATGCCCGACCTCCTCTTCGGCCAATCCTACTACTTGCGCTTTGACCCCAAACTCTGGGCGGCGATGCAGCCCTACCCGCCGCTCGGCACGCTCTACGCGGCCAGCGCCGTGCGCGCGCGCGGCTATTCGGTGGCACTGTTTGACGCGATGCTCGCGCAGTCGGAAGACGAGTGGGCGGCGGCGCTTGACCAGCATCGCCCCAAGTACGCCGTGTTGTTTGAGGACAACTTCAACTACTTGAGCAAGATGTGCCTGTTACGAATGCGCGAGGCGGCTTTCACGATGAGCCAGCTGGCCAAGGCGCGCGGCTGTACCGTGATTGTCTGCGGCGCAGACGCGACCGACCACACCGCCAAATATTTCGCGCACGGCGCGGATTATGTGCTGATCGGTGAAGGGGAAGAGACGTTGGGCGAACTGCTGCCGCGCCTCGACGCGGGGCAGACATCCGACAGCGACCTCGGCAGTGTGATCGGCCTCGCGTGGCCGGGCGGGCGCACGCCGCGCCGGCCCGACATCACGCGGCTGGACGACCAGCCGTTCCCGGCGTGGGATTTGGTAGACATTCCGCGCTACCGGAAAATCTGGCGCGAGCGGCACGGCACCTACTCCATGAACATGGTTACCACGCGCGGCTGTCCCTATCACTGCAACTGGTGCGCCAAGCCGATTTGGGGTCAACGCTATAACTCCCGCTCGCCGGAGAACGTCGTGGCCGAGTTGGCCTGGCTGAAGCAGATCTACCAACCCGACCATATCTGGTTTGCCGACGACATCCTTGGCCTCAAGCCGCGCTGGCTGGAGCGCTTCGCGCAGTTGGTGGCGGAAAACGATTGCGCCGTGCCGTTCAAGTGCCTCCTGCGCGCGGACCTGGTCAAGCCGAGTGTGGTCGCCGCCTTGAAGCAGGCGCAGTGCCGCACCGTCTGGATTGGCGCCGAGAGCGGCTCGCAGAAGATTCTCGACGCTATGGACAAAGGCACAACCGTCGGGGAGATTTACGAGGCGACGCGGCTCCTGCAGGCGGCCGGCATTCAGGTCGGCTTCTTCCTGCAGTTCGGCTATCCCGGCGAGACGCGCGCCGACATTGAGTTGACGCTCAAGATGGTGCGCGAGGCTATGCCCGATGATATCGGTATCTCGGTGTCGTATCCCCTGCCGGGCACCAAATTTTACGAGCGGGTCAAGCTGGAACTGGGGGAAAAGACCAACTGGGTAGACTCCAACGATCTGGCGATGCTCTATCACGGCCCGTTCCCACAAACCTTCTACCGCACCCTGCACACGGTCGTTCACCGCGAGTTCCGCATGAGGCGCGCCCTGCGCGCGGTTGGCGCGGCGCTGCGCCATCCCGTGACCCTCCGCCCGGCGCACCTGAAGCGCGCGGCCTCCATTCCGTATCATTGGCTGGGCCTGCACGCCAACCGGCTGAGGTTGAATGGCATCCAGGGACGATAAGCGCGCGCGAGCCGCGGCCGGGCGAACGGCTGAGCGTTACGGGCTCCGCGTTCACGCTCTAACGCGCCTACGCGCCAACGGGAGACTACGGCTTTCGCTGGTTGGCTGGGGCGGCATCGCCGTCACCATGATCCCGCTCGCGGTTTATCTGTCCACCCTGCAAAACAGCCTCACGCCGAAAGATTTGGCAATCGCCGACCTGATCACCCATCATTACGCGCAGGCGACACTGCGCTTCGCCAACGCGCCCGGCTACCCGCTCTTCACGATTGTCGGCTGGCTGTGGTTTCAAGCCTCAGCTCTGCTCGCGCCGTGGTTCAATCCGATTCAGCGGCTTTCGCTCTACTCGACGCTGTACGCCATCCCGGCGCTGGCACTGCTGTATAGCCTGTTGATCAAAATTCAGTTGCCCGCCTCACCCCCTGCCCCCTCTCCTGACCTACGTCTCTCGCGATCAGGAGAGGGGGCAGGGGGTGAGGTGGTCCTCATCGCCGTCTGCGCCACACTCTTCTTCGCCTTCACCCGCTATTTCTGGCACTACTCTGTCAGCACCGAAAATTACACGTCAGCCACACTTCAGATACAGTTGATGATCCTGCTGGCCTTGCGCTGGCAAGAGCGGCGCAACGAGCGCACGCTTCTGTGGCTGGCCTTCGTTTGCGGATTGTCGCTGGCGCATCAGGTAACGGTGGCGCTGGCGGTGCCGGCGTTTATCGTGTTTGTGCTGGGCCAACAGCCGGACACCCTGCGGAAGCCGCGTCTCATTTTCAAAACGGCTCTCGTCGCCTTCGCGCCCCTGCTCTCCTACGCCTACGTCTACTGGCGCGGCGCCGAGCACCCGGAGTGGCGCGGGCAGGGACAGTGGCCGAGCGCGTGGGCGTGGTTCGTGGATTTCGTGTCCACAAAGCAGGGCCAGCATACGTTGGGGTTGGGATGGCTTTGGGAAGGCATTCCCCGTGACATGCTGAGGCTCGTCACGAACGAATTGACCCTGCCGGTGCTGGTCGGCGGCCTGATTGGGCTTTGCTTGTTGCCGCGCTGGCGGGCGGGCCTGTTGCTCGGCATGATCGCCGTCTTCGCGCCATTCCTTTATATTGACCGCGATGGGAACTGGTATGAGACGATCATCGCGCTCTATCCGCTCTGGGTGATTGGGATTGTGGTATTGGCGAACAGGGTGTTGCGCGTGAGCGCGCTCCGCGTATGCCCCCGAACCGCCTTCGGCGGGCGGGCACAGCCCGCTTCGGGGGTGCGCGCCATTCGTGAGGCTGTCAAAACGCATGAACGCGTTCATGCGCTGGCGCAACGCGCCAACGGTCAGGGATGGCTGAAGGCCGCGCTCGTTGCCAGCTTCGCCCTGCTGGCGCTGACGAAGTTCATGGATAACTACCCAATAGAGAACCATCGCGACCGGCCCGACGCCACCGGCCTTGCGCCGGGTTGGGCGCTGTTGGCCGACGCGCCTGCGCAAGGCGCATGGGTGGCCGGCACCTACGCCGAAAACCTTGCGCTCGACTACCTGACCCAAATCTGGGGCGTTCGTCCCGACGTGAAGCGATTGAGCGCGACGCTGGCGGCGTCCAAGTTGGGAGAGCCGCTCTATGTCAGCCGCAGTGCGATGCCCCTGGCGCAAGACACCCTGCCTGCTTCGGCGCGGCTCTCTGCGCAGGGGCTAAACTTGATTGCGGTCAAGACCGAGATCAGCGCAGACCCGCCGCCCTCGGCCCGATTGGTCGGACAGACCGTGGGGCCGGGGTTGGAACTCGCCGGCTATGAGGTGTTTCGTGACGCCGAGCACTTGGACCTTGCGCTCTACTGGCGCGCAACCCGGCCCATGGCGCTGGACCTGGCGATTTCGCTCCGCCCTCTTAATGGAGGACAACTGCTTAATGCCGAGGGGCAACCTATTGTCATAGATAGCCTTCACCCGGTTGGCGGCTTCTATCCGACGACGCGCTGGTTGACCGGCGAGATTGTGCGCGACGACTACGCCCTGCCCGCGGAGGGTGCGCAGCAGGCGCGAGTAGTCGTCTACCGCGCGCTGGCCGGTGGGTACGAGAACTTTGGCGATGCGCTTATCCCCCTGCACTAGCCGGACTAATCATTTTAGATTTATGATTGACGATTTTAGATTTGGAATCCAAAATCATGAATCTAAAATTCCTCCGGGGCCGCCTGCGCGCCAACGTATCTTTGCAATTGACACGCATGGAACATACAATTAAGCCCAGAGTCAAGATTTGCTGTATCGGCAGTATCGCGGAAGCCTGGATGGCTGTCGGGCGCGGGGCGTCGGCGGTGGGGCTGGTCTCGGCCATGCCGAGCGGCCCCGGCGTGATTGACGAAGACCTGATCGCGCACATCGCCGCGGTCGTGCCGCCGGGGGTGTCGTCGTTTCTGTTGACCAGCCGGCAAGACGCCGCCTCCATCATTGCCCAACAGCGCCGCTGTGGCGTGAACACCCTCCAGATCGTTGACCGGCTAGGGTCGGGCCGCTGCGCCGACCTGCGCGCGGCCATGCCCGGCATCGCGCTGGTGCAGGTGATCCACGTCGCCGGCGAAGCGGCGCTGGACGAGGCGCTGGCGGTTGCGCCGGAGGTGGACGCCATCTTGCTGGATTCCGGCAACCCCTCGCTGGCGGTTAAAGAGTTGGGGGGCACCGGCCGCACGCACAATTGGCGCATCAGCCGCCGCATCCGCGAGGCGGTCAACGTGCCGATCTTTTTGGCCGGGGGGCTGAACGCCGACAATGTCGCCGAAGCCATCGCGCAGGTCGGGCCGTTCGGCGTGGATGTGTGCAGTGGCGTGCGGACGAACGGGCGGCTGGACGAGCAGAAGTTGGCTAAATTTTTTGCACAGGTTGTTGGCTAGGGAGACCTCATGATTCAGATTCGGGATGTGTTGCAGTCCCGCTTTGGCAAGACGGATCAGGCGGTTGAGTTATTCAAGCGTCTGCCGCAGTTAGCCCCGACGACGGCGCCGGACATACGCTTTAATGTGCTGACCGATATTTCCGGCCCTATGTACACGATTGTCAGTGAGCAGGTCGCCGCCGATTTTGACGCCTGGGAAAAACTGCGCGCGCAGGTCAACGCCTTGCCCAACTTTGATCAGTGGTTTAAAGACTTTCAGTTGTTTATCGAAGGCGGGCGGCGCGAGTATTACACGGTTGAAGGGGCGTATGATAACTGGTCGCGCCCCGGCGTGATCGTCGTGCGCGAGGTGTATCGCGCGTACAAATGGCAGATTCGCCCGGCGGTGACCCTGTTACAGCGCTACGGCGCCCTGCTGGCGGATCGCGGCGTCGGCCAGCGGCCGCGCATCTTGACCGACGCCAGCGGCCCGATGTTTCAGGCGGTCATCGAGATCGAGACCGAAAGCATGCAGGCGTGGGAAACACATCGCCGCTCGTTGTTTCGCGAGCCGGAGTTTAAGGTCTGGTTCGTGCAGTTGTGCAACGTGGCCGAGGCCGGCGCGCACGAGTTCTTTCGGGTTGAGCACACCAGCGAAAGGTGAGGGCCGCAGGGGCGTTGGCGCGCGAGGCCATCAAACCGATGATTCAACCAACCTTCATCCCGCTGTCCGACTACCGCGAATATCCCGTTGAGGAGATGCGGCGGCGCGCGGCAGAGTTCTACGCCGACATCCGCCGTCGGCGCACGGTGCGCGATTTTTCCGACCGCCCCGTGCCGCGCGAGGTGATTGAGAACGCCCTGCGCGCGGCCGGCACCGCGCCCAACGGGGCGAACATGCAGCCGTGGCGCTTTGTCGTGGTCAGCGACCCGTCGCTCAAGCGCCGCATCCGCGAGGCCGCCGAGGTGGAGGAGAAGGATTTTTACGAGCACAAAGCGCCGCCGGAATGGCTCGACGCGCTCGCGCCGCTGGGGACGGATTGGCGCAAGTCGTTTCTGGAAACCGCGCCGTACCTGATCGTCATCTTCTCGCAGGGTTATGGGCGGCTGCCCGATGGCCGCAAGGTCAAGCATTACTACGCGCTGGAGTCCACCGGCATCGCCACCGGCTTCTTGATTGCCGCCCTGCATCATGCCGGCCTCGCGACGCTGACGCACACGCCCAGCCCGATGGGTTTCCTGAACGCCATTCTGGACCGGCCCTCCAACGAGCGCCCGTTTCTGGTGCTGGTCGCCGGCTACCCCGCGGCCGACGCGACCGTGCCGCTGATCAGCAAGAAGCCGCTAGAAGAGATTGCCGTCTTCCTATAACCTATGGACATTTTACTCGCACACGGGTACTTCCTGAACGAAGACCCGCACGAACTCAAGGTGATGAAGCCCTACCCGCCGCTGGGGATTCTGTATATCTCGGCGTACCTCAAGTCGCGCGGCTTTGCGGTGGGCGTCTTCGATTCGACGTTTCAGAGCAAAACCGATTTCCTCGCGCTGGTCGAGAAAGAACGCCCGCCGGTCGTCGGCCTCTACACGAACCTGATGACCAAGTTCAACGTGCTGGATATGATGCAGGTCTGCAAGCAGTACGGCGCGCAGGTGGTGCTGGGCGGGCCGGAGCCGCCGAACTACGCCGACGAATATCTGGCGCACGGCGCCGATGTGATCGTGATCGGCGAGGGCGAGTTGACGCTGGAAGAGTTACTGCCGCGCCTGGCGCAAGCCGGCCCACAGCGGCTGGCAGGCATCGCGGGCATTGCCTATCGCAACGACGACGGCGTGATCGCGCGCAACCCGCCGCGCCCCTATATCAGCAACCTCGACCTGATGCCGCACCCCGACCGCGCGGCGATTGACCTGCCGCGCTACATCCAGACGTGGAAGACCCATCACGGGCAAGGCTCCGCTTCGCTCATCTGCGCGCGCGGCTGTCCGTATCACTGCACGTGGTGCAGTCACACCGTCTATGGCGAGACGCATCGCCGCCGCTCGCCGGAGAACGTGGCGGACGAGGTGGAACTGCTGATGGAGCAGTACAAGCCCGACATGCTCTGGTACGCCGACGACGTGTTCACCATCCACACCCGCTGGTTCTACCGCTACGCCGACGAACTGAAGCGGCGCGGCATCAAGATTCCGTTCGAGTGCATCACGCGCGGCGACCGCATGAACCCGCAGGTGATCGAGACGCTGGCGCAGATGGGTTGTTTCCGCGTGTGGATCGGCTCGGAGAGCGGCTCCCAGCGCGTGCTGGACGCGATGCGCCGCGAGGTGACCGTCGAGGAGGTGCGAACGGCGACGCATCTGGCCAAACAGCACGGCATCGAGGTGGGCATGTTCATCATGCTCGGCTTCGAGGGCGAAGAGCCGCAAGACCTTGAAGCGACGGTGGATCATCTGAAGAAAGCCGACCCCGACATCTTCCTGACCACCGTCTCGTACCCCATCAAAGGCACGCCGTATTACCAGCAGGTGGCCGGGCGCGTGCTGGCGAGCGGCGGCTGGGAGCAGTGGAGCGACCGCAGCCTGTCGGTGCGGGGGCGCAAGTCGCGCACGTTTTACTCGCACGCCACGCGCTGGATGGTTGGCGCGGTTGCCCTGCACCGGCAGTTGAACGGGCAAGGCTTCAACCCGCTCAAAACGGCGAAGGCGGCGGGCAACGTCGCGCTGGGGCGATTGGGGATGATGATGACACAGAAGCAGGTCGAAGGGTGAGCGGATGCTGACCCAAGCCGCCTTCGACTCCGTCGCGGCCACCTACGACGACACATTTACCCGCACGCCCATCGCGCGCCTGATGCGGCAGGCGGTCTAGCATGGCTTTGACGATGAACCAGAAAGACATTTAGGAGCAATGACGTGACACATACGATATCGGAGTCGCCCACCAAAACAGAACAGGCTCCATTCACTCTATGGCCTGCTGAACTGCACATTTTGTTCCAATTAGGACACTGGAGCACTCTAGATCAAATTCTGTCCGAGGCTCTGGAAACCCTGCTCGAAAAATATCCCGACCTCAAACTACAGTCCGCCTTGAAATTGTATCGGCAGACCTTCGTTTCGCTGAGTCGTGCAGCCGAGATCGCGGGAATAGATCGCTGGGACTTTCGAGAGGTGCTGCGCGCCAATGGAATAGAGGACGCCGTGGAGGTGCAGGCAACTGAAGAAATGGATGCGACGATACAGACTTTCAAGGCCACGCGTAAGCCATGATTGTTTCCGATACCAACATCCTTCGAGAAGGCATCGTCTTCAAGAATACAGAGCGGATATTCGCGCCAGGAGTCCCGTAATCGGCACTCACGCAGTATTCGATGCTGTCGCGGCCACCTACGACGACACATTCATGCACACGCCCATCGCGCGCCTGATGCGGCAGGCGGTCTGGGCGCGCATGGACGCGAACTTTCGCGCCGGGATGCGCGTGCTGGAGCTCGGCTGTGGCACGGGCGAGGACGCGCTCTATCTGGCGCGGCGCGGCGCGCAGGTGACGGCGACCGACGCCAGCCCCAGGATGCTGACGGTCACGGCGGGCAAGGCGGCGGAGGCGGGGGTGGGCGGGCTGGTGCAGACGCAGGTGTTGGACATGAACGATCTGCCCCCTACTCCCTACTCCTCAGGGCGGGTATCGGAACTTCACGCCGCGAAAGCGCAAGACCCGCCCCTACCCCCTACTCCCCATTCCGCCCTCTTTGATGGCATCCTGTCCAACTTCGGCGCGCTGAACTGCGTGCGCGACCTGCCGCGATTGATGGAGCATCTCGCGGCGTGGACGAAGCCGGGCGCGCGCGTCCTGCTGGTGGTGATGGGGCCATTCTGCCCGTGGGAGATGGTGTGGCATCTGTTACACGGCCAGCCGCGCCTGGCGTTCCGGCGTATGGCAAGGCACGCGACCGCCGGCGGCGCACTGCGCGGCGTGAGCCTCACCTACCCGTCACCCGGCCATCTGGTCAGATTGTGCGCGCCGGAGTTCGCGCACCGGCGCACAGCCGGGCTGGGCGTGTTACTGCCGCCGCCGTATGTGCGGGTGGTGGACGATCGCTGGCTGGCCGCCGCCGACCGAATCGAACAGCGCATTGCCGACCGCTTTCCGTTCAACCGGTGCGGCGACCACTATATCCTGGAACTTGAGCGCAAGGGCGTTGGCGCGTTGCGCGTGGGTGCGTTTTGACAGACCCACGTGTTGCACGCACCCCCGAACTGCGGGGGCATACGCGGAACGCGCTCACGCACAACGCCCGCGTTGAAGCGGCGCAGTCGTTCCTGTGGTCGGGCATCCGCAAACTCTACCGCGCCGTCTGGCGGGTGCGGCGGGCCGTCTGGCTGCGCGGCTATGATCGTCTGCGCGTCGAAACGGTAGGGGGCGCGCGGCTCGTCGTCCTGCCGGGCGTGTTCAACGGCGTGCTATTGCGCACCGGCGCGTTCATGGCGCAAACGCTGGAGAGCGTGCCTGTCGCGGCGGACGCGCAGGCGCTCGACCTCGGCACCGGCACCGGCATCGGCGCGATCTTCGCCGCGCGGCGCGCGGCGCGCGTTGTCGCGACCGACATCAACCCCGAGGCGGCGCGTTGCGCGCAGATCAACGCGCTGGCGC
>JACQEC010000249.1 GCA_016200765.1 Chloroflexota bacterium
CACGGTCTTAGCGGTCTGTCCGTTCACGTGCATTATACGCCCGATGGCCTGCGCTCAAGTTTCTGTCCGCTGGCATACCGCCCGCGCGGCATGGGACTTCTCGCAATGACAGGTTTGCGTAACGTGAGCCGTAACTCAAAATTTGTTGTCGCGCCCCAGAATACAGTGCTATAATCGCGCCAATCGTGTCAGGATGACGGAACGTGATCCCTAGGCTGCGACAACTCAAATGGCTGACGGCAATTCTGGTTATCGCCTTCTTGCTCGTCTTCGAGTACCTGCGCCACTTCATCTGGCCGGAGCTGCTGCATGCCGTTCCCGTTTATATCGTCTCGCTGGCCTTCGTCTTCGCGCTGATCCTGCTCTTCAACCAGACGGTCTACGGCATGTTGGAAAAGATGCAGCAGAGCCTCGTGGAGCAGACCACCTATCTCAACACACTCATCGAGAGCTCCGGCAACGCCATCATCACCAGCAATCTGGACGGGAAAATCCTCTTATGGAATCGCGGGGCAGAACAGATTTATGAATGGACGCGACTGGAAGCCATCGGCCAGACCTTGCCCATGGTTCCACCGGAACTGCGCGACGAAGCGCGCCAGTTGTTGGCGCGGCTGGTCGCATCAGGCGAACCGATTTATAACTACGAAACACAGCGCCTGCGCAAGAGCGGCGACAGACTGCCCGTGATGGTGACGGTTTCGCCCATCCGCGACGCCAATGGCAAAGCCATCGCGCTGCTGGGCATCTCGACGGATATGCGCGAGCGCAAGCGGCTCGAGCAAGAGGTGTTGAGGCAACGACGACCTGGGGCAGGTCCTCGGCTACGTTAATACGCAGAGCCAGGCGGTGCGCGAGTTGCTGGCGCGGGGGCAGACGGAGATGGCCGACACCTTCCTGAAGCGGTTGGTCGAGGTGGCGCAGGATGCCCACGCGGACGTGCGCGAGTACATCCTCAGCCTGCAGACGAATGTCTCGCACGAGCAGCCGTTCATCCCCACCCTGCGCGCGTATTTACAGCGCTTCAGCCAGTACAGTGGCATTCGCACCGAGCTGCGCGTCGGCGACGGGCTGGATAGGGCGGACTTCGATCCGAGCGTCGAGGCGCAGTTGATGCGCATCGTGCAGGAGGCGCTGACGAACGTCAGGAAACACGCCAATGCGCGGCAGGCCAGCGTCAGTCTGGCGCTCAAGGCCGGCGCTGCTCAAGTCGAGATTGCCGATGACGGCAAGGGTTTCGACACGTCACAGCTTGCCGACGACGGGCGACACTTCGGCCAGCGCATCATGCGCGAGCGCGCGCAGGAAATTGGCGCCACGCTGGAGGTGCAGTCGGCTGAGGGACAGGGCACGCGCGTGACCGTCAGCGTCCCACGGCCGGGAGGTTCGTAGATGAAAGTGCTGTTAGCCGACGACCACACGCTTTTCAAGGAAGGACTGCGCAACCTGCTGATCGCGCACGGCATCGAAGTGGTCGGCACGGCGAACGATGGGCTAGAGGCACTGGAGCAGGCGCGCGCGCTGGGCCCGGATGTGATTCTGATGGACATCCAGATGCCGCGCTGCGACGGCCTGAAGGCGACGCGGCTGATCAAGACCGCGCTGCCCGACGTCAAGATCATCATGCTGACGACCTCGGCCAACGACGAAGACTTGTTCGAGGCCATCAAGAGCGGCGCGTCCGGCTACCTGCTGAAAAGCCTCGACGCGGAGAAGTTCTTCGAGTTGCTGGCCGGCGTGGCGCAGGGCGAAGCGGCCATCTCGCCCGATTTGGCGGCGCGCATCCTGCACGAGTTCGCCCATCCGACCCCAGCCGCTGAAAAGCCTGCCGCCGGGGACGACCCCGACCAACTGACCGGCCGGCAGGCCGAGGTCTTGCAGTTGGTGGGGCAAGGGCTGACGTACAAGGAAATCGCGGTGAAGCTGTTCATCACGGAGCGCACGGTCAAATACCATATGAGCGAGATCTTGCAGAAGCTTCACCTGCAGAACAAGTCACAGGTTATCGCCTATGCGGCGCGCACGGGGCTGATCACGGCGAAGGACGAATAAGCGGGGCGCTTCTGCCCCTGTCCCAAAGGACAGGCTCTGCATGACGCAGAGCCTGTCCTTTTTTTATTGCAAAACTGTCTCTTGGAGCATTGTCCGCGATGTCCTATCGGTTTATAGTGATAGCAGGATGAATCCAACAGACAGCACGCACGCAAATAACAACGGCGAACGGCGAGTGGCTCTATGCGGCACTTCCCTGTTCATCACCGGCATCGAAACCAGCCTGTGCGGCGAGCGCGGCCTGCGCACCTTAAGACTCGACCTCAACCAGCCCGACGCGCTAGCGCATCTCACGGCCTTCGGCCCCGACGTGATTATCTTCGACAGCGACGACGAGCGATCTAGCGCGCTGCCGGCGGTCGTGCAGCTGGCGCTGGGCAACCCGCAGATGCTGTTCATCGAACTGGGCGCAAAACGCGAGGGCCTGACCATCGTCTCCGTGAGGCCATACGCCGTCAATGGCCTCGAGGACCTCACCGCCCTGATCCGCAGAGGCGTGCTGTCCGACAAAGACTCTGAAACCGTTGGTCAATCAGCCTAAACAAAATCCACAAAGGAGGATTCTGTTATGAAGGTCTATCTTCGTTACACTCTCGCAGCGCTGATCATCGTAGTCCTGATCGCGTTGGCGGTCGGTGGCTGTGCGGCGCAATCGTCCGCGCCGACGGCGCCGATCACGGTGCAGCAGTCCAGCGGGCCGTCCATTCCCGCCTCACAGCCGGTGGCCTCGGCAGGCGGGTTCGCGCCGCCGTCGGCCGGCCCGAACCTGCTCGCCAAGAATTGGTCGGAGCGTCTTGGCATCATCGTCTCCGACTACAAAGCGCCGACGGGCAAAGCCTTGATCAACCCCAAGGCGGGCGATCTGTATTTCTTCTCGAACTCCAGCACGACTTGGGGCGCGACCAACACGAAGAACTCGGTTTGGGTGCTTGACGCCAAGACCAAGCAGACGGTAGCCGAGATTGCGCCGTTCGACGGCGAGGGCTACAGCAGCCACGGCATGGCCGTTTCAGGCGACGGCAAATTCATTTACCTGCCGATGCTCGGCAAGGACAACCACATTGACGTGCTCGACGGCCGCACGTTCGAGGTCGTGCAGACGATCAAAACTTTGGGCCGCGCGCACCACTGGAAACTGTGGCACGATCCGAACACCAACAAAGACCTGATCCTCGGCGAAGACTTCAACTGGGGTTTCACCGGCTCGGGTTTCTACGCCTTTGACCCCAGCCAGAACAATGTGCTGATCGGCGGCATGTCGCTGGGCGACATCTACAACCCCTACGTCACCACGCCCTCACCCGACGGCAGTATCATCGTCGTGACCGTGCCCGCAACGGTGTCGGGTTTCCGCGACAAGATGGACGGTTTCGTCGCCAAGATTGACCCAAAGACGTGGAAAATCTTGGGCATCACCCCGATGATTGACCCCCTGTGGGCAGAGGTCACGGTTGACAACAAGTTTGCCTACGTCACCTCGGGCGGCCAGGCGCGTGTCTACAAGGTCAATCTCGAAACGATGAAGATTGACGGCGAAGTGCAGACGGGCCCGGGCCCCTGGGGCGCGCGTCTTTCGTACGACCAGACGCGCGTCTACACCGCCGACAAAGGTGAAGGCCCCGGCTACAACCAGCACGGGCACACCAGCACCATCATTGACTTGCAGACGATGGGCGTGGCCGACGTGGTCAACATCGGAGAGACGACCGACCACGCGCTGCTCAGCCCCGACGGCAAAGAGGTTTGGTATACCTCGAACGCCGAGCACAGCATCTATATTCTCGACACCACCACGAACAAAATGGCGGTGGTCAAAGACCCCGCCGACGGCGACATTCACGGCGGCGTTTGGGTGCAGTACAAAGATGATGGCAAGGGCGGCGTGGTCGGTGAAGTCGTCTCCGACTACAGCGGCCTGCATGGCAGCGCGCTCGCCGCGCAGAAGAAGTACATCTCCGAGCCGTCCCTGCAAATTGCGCTGAACGGCAACGGCTTCCTGCAGAAAAGCATGAATGTGGTCGCGGGGCAGGCCGTGCGCATCACCATCAAGCATGTGG
>JACQEC010000013.1 GCA_016200765.1 Chloroflexota bacterium
TCCTGTGCGAATGATACAACACAATCGTACCGGAGGCTTCAAAAGCGCAGGTGTGCATGCCCAATTCTTCGCGCGAAATTCGGCCGATGCACTCCTGATTTTTCGACAGTCGATACCGCAAATTTCGCGCGAAATTTAGGAGTGAGAATGAAAACAAACAATGAGGGCAGTATATCTCCCGCTCCTAATAATTTACCGCCGAGACTACGCCCATTTGTCAATCGCGAAGAAGAAATCCGTCGAGCAATCAACGCTTTGCTTGATAGTAAAGCCCCTATCGTTGCTTTAGTCGGAATTGCTGGTATTGGCAAGACTAGCCTTGCCCTTGAGATTGCCCATCGGTTATTAGGCACGGGCGAATTTGCGGGTGGAATTGTATGGCTTCCCGCCCGTAATTTGCAGTCTTTAGATGATTTGACCGACACAATCGGAAGCGTCTTAGAAGTTCCCAGCGCGGGAGTGCGTTCTCGGTTAAACTCTCAGCGATGTCTAGTAATTCTAGATGAATTTGATGAACTTAGCCATCAGCACGAATTGGGAGTGGAGCACTTTCTTGAGACGTTGTCTGCTCCAAGCAAGGCATTAGTTACAGGCCGCAAGAGACTCGAAATTTCATCGCCAGCGACCGTGATTGAAGTCGCCACCCTAGATGAACAAACAGCAATAGAGCTTTTTACCGCTTTAGGCGGACAACAAGACACCGAAGTATCGTACATTGATCGTCAAACGGCTGCCGGAATAGTCCGTGCACTAGGGTATCATCCGTTAGCTCTGACCCTTGCTGCTAATTTAGTTAAGGGGAACTATGCGGCAGCTCACAAATTTTTTGCATGGACGCTTGATGCACTTGGTGAATTAGGAAACGACCGAGAGCGTGCTGCTTTATTGCATACCCTCGCTTCTGTATCGCAAGCACAAGGTGACTATTCTCAAGCACTCCAACTCTATCAGCAAAGCTCGAGAATTGCAGAGCAACTAGGCGACTTGCAAGCCAGGTCTGCTTCGCTCAATAATTTGGCGCAAATCTACTTCACGCAGGGTGATCTCGACGGTGCTTTGCGTCTTTATCAAGAGTCCCTTGCACTCGAAGAGCAGCTTGGTGATGTATATGGCAAAGCCACAACCCTCAACAATATAGCGCAAATCTATTTCACACGGGGCGACCTCGACGGCACTCTACACCTCTATCAGGAGTCCCTTGCACTAAAAGAACATCTTGGCGATGTACACGGTAAAGCCACGACGCTCAATAACATAGCGCAAATCTATTTCACGCGAGGCGACCTCGACGGTGCTCTACGCCTCTATCGAGAGTCCCTTGCACTGACAGAGCAACTTGGCGACCTACGTGGCAAATCCGCCCTATTGCATAATATAGCGCAAATCTATGTTGTTCGCGGCGACCTCGATGGTGCTCTACGCCTCTATCAGGAGTCCCTTGCCAACAAAGAAAAATTGGGTGATTTACAAGGAAAAGCCGCCACCTTACATCAAATGGCGAACTTGCTCGTTGCGCGGGGTGACCTCGACGGTGCTCTACGCCTCTATCAGGAGTCCCTTGCACTGACAGAGCAACTTGGCGACGTACACGGTAAAGCCACGACGCTCAATAACATAGCGCAAATCTATTTCACGCGAGGTGACCTCGACGATGCTCTACGCCTCTATCAAGAGTCTCTTACTCTTCTAGAACAAATTGGCTTGACGCAACAAGTCAAAACGGTAAAGAATGCTCGTGCGAAAGCGATCTATGAACTTGGCAAGCGATATGTTGAACAAGGCCGCTGGTATGACGCCCTGCATTTGTTTGAAGAAAGCCTTGCTATTCACCGTCAGGGTGATGACCTGGACGCGCGGGCAGATGCCATTTATCAAATCGCCCGCACTCATCACCTCATAGGTAACTTAGACAAAGCCCGCACTCATTACCGTGATGCGTTGCGCCTTTATGAGCACACCAGAAATCAGCTAGGCATCGCCGCCTGCAAAACTGGTTTAGGGCGTCTTATGATTCAAATGGGTTTCTTGGATGACGCTATCCGCGAACTTGAATCGGCCAAACGCACTTATGGGGAACTGAGTGAAGATCGTCGCGCTGCTGAAGTCGAAGAAGTGCTCCAGATTGCTAACCACGTCAAAGAGAGACAGCCCGCGTGAGTGAAGCAGACCGCATTTTCGATGAACTGGCAAACACACTTTCGCGTTGGGGTTTAGACGAAATCCCTTTTACCGAAAGCGCATCTTCTCTTGACCTCTCACAACTTCGCGAAGTATTTACGGGGCGCACTCAGGAACTCAGAGAAGTCTTGACCCTTTTTCAGGGGCGCGAGCGTAAGCGTATTTTGGTTTATGGTTGGGTTGGTATCGGCAAGACAGCTTTTATTCTTGAAGTCCTGAGTGTCTTGCAACGTAAGGCAAAAGATACCCTGGCTACGTACATCAGCCTACCATCAGAAACTGATTTGGCAACAGCAGCCCTTATCGCACTTGCTCGAAGAATGGAAGATGATGAGTGGGCGCAACATCAATTAAACTTGATGGGACTGCGTCCAAAGAAGCGGCCTGTCCAAAAGACTGGTAAGAGCAAGGCAGGCATTTCATCCACCGGTATCGAAGCCGAAGAAACCACCGTGCCTGTCACTTCCCCACGGTTTCCAGCCCTCAGTTTTGAAGACCTACTCGAGCGAGCGCTAAAGAAATATAGCCGAGTGGTCATTGCCATAGACGACTTAGATAAGCAAGACCCCGCACGCGTACGCGAACTTCTGCGGAACGATCAGGGTCTATTGAAAAGTGGCGCTTGGTTTATGCTGACTGGTCATCCATCAGGGTTAACACGCGATATCTTGACCAGCAATCTGGGTTTGTTTGATTTGGCAATCGAACTCAAGCAACTTGACCAAGATACTACATATCGTATGCTGGTAAACTATTTGAACAGCGCGCGGCCGAAAAATGCCCGGTGCGACTTTGATGATCCGTCCGCCGTGCAGCCATTCACGCTAGAAACGGCACGTACTCTATGTGAGCGCTCAGATGGTGTCCCTCGCTGGCTCAATCGGTTGGGCAGTTACGTTCTTCTGAAAGCCGCGACTGTCCACGCTGATCTTGTTACGGATAATGTGTTCCGGCAAGGGCTTGAATATGCTGCCCATCAACTGCGCGGTCAAAGAGGATTAACTGCCGAAGACTATTATGTGCTTGATCTCGTTTTAGAGAAACGCACACTCTCAGACGCGACGGTAACATTGACGGACCTCGAACGACTCAAGGCAAAGGAATTCAGCGAGATATTGCCTATATTGGAAAAACTCGTTCAATTTGACCTCTTGCGTAGGCTGCCTTCGGAACAAGCAGCCGAGTATGAACCTACCCCCTTGCTTATTGGAAAGACAGAGCAAAAGGAAGATAAGGCGGACTGACAAACCGAAATGCGCCATCGAACACGCGCTTGCAGCCGACCGCCTTCGGCGCGGGTATGCGTGGCGTGTCTTGTCTGCGTTTCGTTCTGATTGGCGCGGCGAGTCTTGCCAGAGTCGCGGCTGATGCCCGCCGCTAGACTTCAGCAGCCATGCCTCAACAGGCACCGCGTCGTAGGCGCTGTGCCTGTTCGTTTTGATCGCACGCGGGTGCGCTGGCGGAAGGGGTTAGGCGTATAGCGGCGGCTTTGGGGCGCGCCGATTTGACACGCGGTTGCCCTCATGCTACATTGAAGCCAAGCAATCAAGCGATCACATCCGTGAAAACCTTCGTCGTTAGCCTCGCCCTCATTGCCTTGCTGGCGCTGGGGATGAACCAACAGGATGCCCCGCCCCAGCGCGGAGCCAGCGTGCCTCCGGTGGCGGCGCTGGCCGTGGCCGATGCTACTGCCGATGAGTCCGCCCCCCCTGATAACTTCGAGGAGTCAGCCGCCCAACCGATCACGCGGCGCGCCCGCTCGTTCGACGCCTTCTTGTACGCGCCGGCCTCGGCTCACGGGGCTGGCTCACTGCAGGTGGTCATTGCCCTGCACGGTATCGGCGGCGATGGGCGAGGGTTCGCCGCGCCGTTGATCAAGGCCGCCGATCGCTATGGTTGGCTGGTGGTGGCGCCGACCCTGCAATACCGTGATTGGCGCGACCCGGCCATCGTCGCCGAGGAAGAGGCCAACAATTGCCAGCGCCTGCTGTCCACCATCGAGGGCTTGCCCGCTCTGACCGGCCTGAACCTCAAGCCGAAAATTGATCTCTTTGGCTTCTCGCGCGGCGCGCAGTTCGCGCATCGCTTTGCCATTCTTTATCCGGAGCGCGTCGCGCGCGCCGCGGTCGTCGCCGCCGGTAGTTATACCCTGCCCTACCGCGCGATGGACGTGCAAGGCGACGGCCAGCGGGTCAAGGTCGGATTTCCCTATGGCGTCGGCGACATGTCGAAGATTGGCGGGCGGCCCATCAACCGCACGCGCCTGCGCGACGTCCTGTTCTGGGTCGGCGTCGGCAGTGCCGATAATGCGGCGGCGGATGTGCCGCGCGCGTGGGACCCGTATGTGGGCCGCACGCGCGTCGAGCGGGCGCGCGAGTTTGTCAACGCTCTGCAAGGCACAGGCGTGCAGACGACCCTGCAAGTCTATGCGGGCGCCGGACACGAGTTGACCCCCCCAGATGGTCAAACAGGCGCTGGCGTTTCTTGCCGGTGAAGATCAGGCGCTGCCAACCCCACAACTAAAATAGGCTCCATGCGCCGATCTTCACCAGCGCCAGGCCTTCTGGGGTTGCTCAGCCTGCTGCTGCTCGCGCTGGGCGGCGTGCTGTTCGCCTGCGGCTTTATCGTTCTGGCCGAGCGAGAGATACCCCTGTCCTTGCTCGCCTCGTTCAACCCGACGGCGACCTCCACCCCCACACGCGCACGCACGCCCCGCCCCACAGCAACAAGCACCATCACGCCGCGCCCGACGCGCACGCCGACGCCCACCGCCACGCTCGTGCCCAGCGCGCCGAATCGCACAGCGTCGCCCGCCTTAGCGCGCTCGACCAACACACCGCTGCCAACCGGGCGCACACCGACGCTAAGCGAAACGGCAGCCCCGCCGGCAGCCACACCCATCTTTACCTCGACGCCCACCGCCACGCCCGCGCCGAGCGAGCCGACCCACACGCCAGAGCCCACCCACACGGCGCAACCGACCCACACCCCCCTGCCGAGCGGGCGCAGTGAACTGCTCACGCTGCAATTCGCCAGCGCCGCGCTCGGCAACAAGGAGTTGCCTGATTCCAAGCATTGCATCTGGGCCGACAGCCCGGCCAACACGCTGATTGGCTGTACGATGCACCTGTTTTTGCCGCCGGGCTACTTCGACGGCGAGCGCCGCTATCCCGTCCTCTATCTCCTGCACGGCTGGGGCGGCGGCTACGATGAGTTCAGTTGGTACGGCACCCAGCAGCTGGCCGACGAGATGATGCGCGCCGGAGAGATACCCCCGTTCATCATCGTCAACCCGGAAGGCGACCACGCCTACTGGATGAATCACGCGAACAACGGCCCGCGCTGGGCCGATTACGTGGCGCCTGATCTGGTCAACTACATAGACGCGAACTACCGCACGCTCCCGCGCCGTCAGAGCCGGGCGGTCGGCGGCCTGTCCATGGGCGGGCTGGGCGCCATTCAACTCGCGCTCAACCACCCCGACCTCTTTTCCATCGTCGGCCTGCGCAGTCCGTCCCTGCGCCGCATGGGCGATCCCGACGTGCCGGATTTCTTCGGCGACGCCGCCTACTACGCGCATTACGATCCGCTCATTCTGGCCGAGCAGGGCGGCGCGGCCAAGTCGCTGAACGTCTTCTTTATCATCGGCGACCAGGACGTGTGGCTAAGCCGCACCGAGGAGATGCGCGACCTGTTGCTGAAAAACGGCTCCAGCGTCGAGTGGCACGTCCTGCCGGGGGAACATGCAGTGGAGTTCTTCCAGAGCCACCTGGATATAGACTTGCAATTCTACGGCTCGCAGTTCGCCGCCAACGGCCCCTAGCGGGCGCGCGCGCGCCGCCGTTCGAGCGCCCCATAGCCGGCGAGCGGCGCAAGCCACATCAGCACGGCCACCCCATTCAACACCAGCACATTAGCCGTATTCAAAAACTCCGGATACCAGAACCACACGAAGTCGAACAGCAGGTACAAACTCAGCGCGCTCGCCGACCAGATGATCGCCCATCGCGCCCGCGCGGGACCGGCTAAGGGCATCAGCGCCACGACCCAGATCACGTACCACGGCTGGAACCACAAAGTCGCGGTCAACAGCAAGAGCGTGAACAGGTCGAAGAGTTGTTGCCCCAATCTCGCTTCGGCGGCAGGTACGCCCGTTCGCGCCGCCGCTCTCAGCCGGTAGAGGGCGATGACGACAAAGAGAACGCTGAACGACGCGCGTGCCCACGCTTCGGCGGCTTCGGTGCCCCACACCGCTTCGAGGCCGAGTTTGGTCACTGCGGCGAGCGACGCGGTAAAGCGATTGTCCTGAATGGCGAGCGCGTCAAACGTCGCCGGGCCCGCCCACAGCGGGGCGTAGAGCGCGGCGGCTATCAACACGCAGAGCGCCGCGCCAGTCATCAGATACTGCCGGCGCGCGCGCCCCGCCGGCAGGCGCCTCAAACCGGCAAGCCCGATGACCGGCAAAGCAATCAGGGCGGTGACCTTGACCAGCGCGGCCAGCGTACACGCCGCCAACGCCGCGCGCGCGTGCTGGCGCGCATAGAGCCACAGCGCCAGCACGATCAGCATCGTCATAACCAGATCGTTGTGGCCGTTGACCACGCCTTCAAAGAGCAGTAACGGGTTCCACGCGAACAGCAATACGCCGCCGAGCGCCTGCTCTCTTTCGCCCTCCTGCAACATATCGTGGATCAACAGCGCGCAGAGCGGGATGCACACTGCGGCCAACAACTTGAACGCCAGCAGGTTCCTCAGCCAATCGTCACCGGCTAGGCGATAGAGGGTAACGGAGAGGTCGGCCCACAGGGGGCCATAAGGCGAGCCGCTCCAGACCCAGGTGACATACGGATACCACGGGTCGCCGCTGACCTGCATCGGCGCAACCGTCAACGGGTTGTAGTCATACAATCCCCACAGCCGGCCGCGGAAAACGTAATCGTAAACATCGGTAGCGCCGACCGGATAGACCCACAGCAGGATCGCGGCGAAGCCCAGCGCCGGCACGATGACCCACCGGACTCCGCGCGCACTGCCGATGCGCCGCGCCGCGCGATAGCCCGCCAGATAGAGCCAGAAGATAAGAGCGTAGCCGCCGGCCAGAACCAACGCGGCCAGTCCGTCATGGCGCGCCAGTTGGCCGAGGTCCAACTGCGGCCCGAGGTAGAGCGACCAAAGGGGATAAGGCCAGAGCAGAACGACAAGATAGACGAGCGCGCTGAACGCCGCGGCCAGCGACAATTGCGCCGTCGGGGTCAGGCGCAGACTACTCTTTAGCGTCATCCCATTTCATCACCAGCGGCTCATCATCGCGCACAGCCATTCCACAGATGATGCTGTTGGGATAGACGCCAATCCCGTTGCTGATGGACAAAATCCAGCCGTCCTGCTCGGTGCGGATAGCGCCGTCGCCAACGGGCCTCCCGTAGATGTCGGTAAGCGCGGCAATCACGTCGCCCGCCCGCACAAAATCGCCCGGGCGCACGCGCGGGCGCGCAATTCCGGCGGCGGGCGAGCGCGGGTGGCTCTCGCGGCGCACCGGGTAGTCGCTGTCAAACTGCGGCGTTCGCACCTCGCGCAGGGGCTCATCCAACATCCCGACCGTGACGAGGCAGTTGTGCAGACCGTTGACCGCAGCCTGCACGACCTCCGGCACGATAATCTGTGGCGCGGCTAACTCGGCGGTGAGCGCTGGGATGCGCGCGAGGTTCAGCGCCGCGCCGCTGGTTGAGCGGTGCAGTTTCATTTGCAGGTAGCGCTTGCGCTTGAACTCAAACGTCACCGGCAGGCCGAGCGCCTGCGCTAGCTCGCCGGTGCGCCGCTGTAAGTCTTCCGCCGCCGCGCGCTCCTCATCCGCCTCGTAAAACACCTTGTCGCGGATGGTGAACGGGATGGATTGGATGGAGGCGTTGTGCAGGTCAATCAGGTAGTCCGCCGAAGTTTTGATCTCCTCGAACAGGCGCGCCCAGACCTGTTCTTGCATGGATGGGAACGACGGCTCGTCGTCGGGCTTGCCGCTTTTGGGGCGGTCGGGGAAGAGGCGGTTAGGGTCTTGCGGGTCGAAGTAGGGCTGGCGCTCGCGGATGCGAAACCCCGCCGGGTTGAGCGAGGGGATACAGACCAGCGTGCCGCGCAGACGCTTCGCCAGTTCTGCGCTCACGAGGTCGTGGATGACGGCGATGCCGGTCAACTCCGGGCCGTGGATGTTGGCGGTCAGCCAGAAGGTTGGGCCGTCGCTCGCGCCTTGAGCGATGATGACGGGCAGTTCTTCGGGCGTGCCGGTCGGGTGGTCGAAGGCGTGCCAGCGGCCGTAGGTCAATTGGCCGGGCGCGGCGTGCGCACTGCCAAGCGCAATATCTTTGGGCATGACTGAATCTCCCTGTGGGACGATGACGTGAGCGCGATTCTACCAAGATTCATCGCCCGGCGCAAAGCCGTTTGAGTTTTGCCGGACACTTTGTTAGAATGGCCGTGGCGGCATTGCGCCGCCGATCCATTCTGCGTATGAGGTGAAGGTTTGCGACTGATCGTTTGTCTCAAGCAAGTTCCATCGCTCGAACAGATGAAGTTCGACGACGAAACCAAACGCCTGATCCGCGACGGCGTGTCCAACAGCATCAACACCTTTGACCGTCGCGCGATCACGGAAGCCATCAGACTCAAAGAACAGTTTGGCGGCGAGGTCGTGGCTGTAACCATGGGCCCGCCCCAAGCCGCCGACGCGCTGAAAGAGGCGCTGATGATGGGCTGTGACCGGGCGGTGCATCTGCTGGGCCGCGAGTTCGCCGGCGCGGACACGCTCGCCACCGCGCGGACGCTGGCGATGGCCTGCCGGAAAATTGGCTTCGATCTCATCTTCTGCGGCAAAACCTCCACCGATGCTGAAACGGCGCAGGTGCCGCCGATGCTTGCCGAGTTCCTCAGCGTGCCGCAAGTGACCGGCGTGACCGAGTTGCAATGTTCAGAAGACCGCGCGACCTTCCGCGCCCTGCGCGAGGTGGACGATGGCTTCGAGTGGGTCGAGTGCCCCCTGCCCGCCGTCCTTAGCGCCGCCGAGCGGCTGAATAAGCCGATTCGGGTCGGGCCTGCCGATGCCGCGAAAGCCGATGGCAAGCCGTTTGAGGTGTGGACGCCGCAGGCGATGCACGATGAGATGTCGCTCTTTGGCTTGCCGGGCTCGCCCACCTGGGTCGAGCGCATCTACAGCATTGAGCCGGTCCGCAAGCGCATCATGCTCGACAGCACCGACCTGCCGCGCGCGGTGCGGCAGTTGACCGCGTACCTGCGCGACGAAGGCTGGGGCACCGGCGCATGGAAATCTCATCCCCATGTGCCCATTTCACTGCGAGGCCGCCGCGCCCCCGCTGACGGCGCAAAGGCGATCTGGGTTGTCGCCGAAACGGCCGGCGCGGGCTTGCGCGATGTGACGTTGGAAATGCTCGGCGAGGGCATCCGCCTGACCAATCAGATCGAGGGCGAACTGGCGGCGGTCTTGATCGGCCATCAGAGCGAGGCGCACGTCCAGATGCTGGCGGCTTATGGCGCGGATAGGCTTTATGTGGCCGACGCGCCCGTGCTGGAAGCGTACACGACCGACCCTTATGCCGACGTGTTAGCCCGCGCCATCCAACAGCACCGGCCGTTTGCCGTGCTGCTGCCCTCGACTGCCAACGGGCGCGACCTCGCGCCGCGGGTGGCCGCGCGGCTGGGCATCGGGCTGACCGGCGACGCGATTGGCCTGGAGATTGACGCGCAGGGGCGCTTGGTGATGCTGAAGCCGGCCTTCGGCGGCAACATCATCGCGCCCATCCTCTCAAAGACCCTGCCGGCGATGGCGACCTTGCGCCCCGGCATGTTGCACCGGGCACAGCCCGACTTCTCGCGCCGCGCGGCTGTGGTGCGTCTGCCAACCGAGAACCTCAACACGCGCACCCGCGTTGCCGAGCGGATCGCCAGCGTACCGGACGGTCTGCTGATGGACGACGCCGAGATCATCGTCGGCGTGGGCGTCGGCATCGGCGGACCTGAAAACCTGCCGGTGGTGAAAGCCTTTGCCGATCAGATCAACGCCTCGCTCTCGGCCTCGCGCAAAGTCGTTGACTCCGGATGGATGCCGCGGCAGTTTCAGGTCGGCTTGACGGGCCGCGCCATCGCGCCGCGCGTCTATTTCGCGCTGGGCACCAGCGGCCAGTTCAATCATACGGTCGGCATCCAGCGCGCGGGCATCATCGTCGCCATCAACAACAACCCCGACGCGCCCATCTTCAAACACGCCGATTACGGCATCGTCGCCGGATGGCGCGAGTTTATCGAAGCGGCCGGCCCAATCATGAACCCCTCAACGGCTAACGGGGACTTTCAGTCATAGGAGAAGGCATGGACAAAATCACCTACGCATCGCTGGCTTCGCTGGGCGATGAGTTTCATCAGACGTTCGACGCCGCCATCGGCCACGTGCAAGAGGCCCTCGGCGAGACACACCCGCTGTATATCGGCGGCAAGGCCAAACGCGCCTCGGGCGGCGCCTTCGCCGACACGAACCCCGCCGACACGCGCATCACGCTGGGCAAGTTTCAGAAAGGCAGTCGCGCCGACGCGCAGAAGGCTATCGCCGCCGCCCGCGCCGCCTACCCCGCCTGGCAGGACATGGGCTGGCAAGAGCGCGTTGCGCTTTTGCGCAAGGCCGCCGCGCTGATGATGGAGCGGCAGTACGAGTACGCCGCGTTGATGAGCATGGAGGTCGGCAAGAACCGCTTTGAGTCTATCGCCGAAGTCTCCGAGACGGTTGACCTGATCCTGTATTACTGCCAGCAGATGGAAGAGCATCTCGGCTATGAGATGCCGCTGGGCGGCGCGGGCCGCGAATACACCAAAAGCGTGCTGAAGCCCTACGGCGTGTGGGCGGTTGTCTCGCCGTTCAACTTCCCCATGGCGTTGAGCACCGGCATGTCGGTCGGCGCGCTGGTCGCGGGTAACACGGTGGTCTTCAAGCCCGCCAGCGACACGCCCTTCACCGGCCTGCGCATCTATGAGATGATGCGCGACGCGGGCGTGCCCGACGGCGTCTTCAACTACATTACCGGGCCGGGCGGCACCGTCGGCGAGGAGTTGATTGACAACCCCGGCGTGGACGGCTTCATCTTCACCGGCTCCAAAGCCGTCGGCATGAACATCCTGCGCCGCTTCGCCAAGCACTACCCCAAGCCGTGCATCGCCGAGATGGGCGGCAAGAACCCCGCGATTGTGATGCCCTCCGCCGATCTGGAAGACGCCGCCGAGGGCGTCCTGCGCTCGGCCTTCGGCATGGGCGGGCAGAAGTGCTCGGCCTGCTCGCGCCTCTACGTGCATAAAGATGTGCGCCAAGCGTTCCTCGACCTGCTCGTCGAGAAGACCCGCCAGCGCGTGATCGGCAACCCGCTGAACCGCGACACCTTCCTCGGCCCGCTGATCAACGCAAACGCCGTGAAGACCTACGCGCGCGCGGTGCGGCTGGGCAAGCAAGATGGGCGCGTGCTGTACGGCGGGCGCACTTTGCGCGGCGGCGAGTTCGCCAACGGCTTCTTTGTCGAACCGGCTATCGTTGACCGCCTGCCCAAAGGCTCGCGCATGTTTCAGGAGGAGTTCTTCGTGCCGGTGCTTTCCGTGGCCGAGGTCAAATCGCTCGACGAGGCGCTGGCGCAGGCGAACCACGGCGAGTACGGCCTGACCGCCGGCATCTTCTCGCAGGACGACGGCGAACTGCGCCAGTTCTTCAATACTATCGAAGCGGGCGTGACCTACAGCAACCGCCGCGGCGGCGCGACGACCGGCGCATGGCCGGGCGTGCAGTCGTTTGGCGGCTGGAAAGGCTCTGGCTCCAGCGGCAAGAGCGGACTGGGCCCTCATTACGTCGCCCAATTCATGCGCGAGCAGAGCCAGACGCGGATTGAATGAACCCCAGGTCAGGCGCCTGACCTGACCGCGCTCACGATTGAGAACACGACGAGCGGCGGGTGCTCGGATAGGCGAGGGGCTTGTGCAGAGATGACGTAGGAGGTCCTATGCAAGACGGCGATGACATTCGCGATTTTGTCGAGCGGTTGCAACGGGTTCATGACGACAATAGTCGGCCAGATCACTTCGCCCGTTATCGTGATAGCGGACGAGAAAAGTCAACGATGTATGTAACCGCTTTTGTTTACGAGTTCTTTCTTTATAACACCCTCTACGAGATCGACTGGCCGTTATCCCTACAGGAAGAACAATTAAAATACCATGCGAATAAAGCGGAGAAAGAACAAGACGCCTTTGAGGATTTCTTGTGTAAGCAGTCAAGGGGCAGAGACGACCTCATTGTTAGCGCTTTTGCTCTCCCGACGGAAATGCCTGTGCATGGGGATTGGACACAGATTAATCCTGATCGGCGTATCAAGCACCGCCAAGAAGGAAAGAAATTCTTCGATGACCTTCGCGAATTGCAGGCGACATTGCGCCGGCTGGAGAAGCATCCGACGGAAGCGTTGCATGATGAGGTCTTCAAGTATCTTAAAGAATGCCGGCGTTTTGTTTATAAGGTGCGCAACAACATCTTCCATGGCAGTAAAAATCTCGGCGAATTCGAGGATCCTGCTCAACACTGGCGCATTGAAGTGTATTACCGTCTCGTAAACAGCATTGTATCTCTCTTCTTCCACTTAGACGTCTACAAGCAGAAGCAAACTGGCGAGGAAGCAGCCGTTGCCCCGGCAGACAGCCATGACCTCGAACCGGAAACCGATAGCCGCTATCCCCTGCGCGGCAAACCCATCATCTATATTGATCCGTTTGCGGGCGTTGCGGAGAAAGATTGGGAAGCGCCGCGATGATTGTGTTGGATACACATATCTGGCTGTGGTGGGTGCACGGCGATGAGCGGCTCAACCAGCGCCAAGCAGAGGCCATTGCCGGCCATGAGGCCGAAGTCATTGGCGTCAGCGCTATCTCCTGTTGGGAGGTAGCAAAACTTGTCGAAAAAGGACGATTATCGTTGCCGCTTCCTGTTCAAGAATGGCTGGCCGTGGCGCTGGGTTACCCCGGTGTGCGCTTGCTCGATCTGACTCCGGAGATCGCGGTGGCGTCAACGCAACTGCCGGGAGATTTCCACAGCGACCCTGCCGATCAGATTATCGTCGCAACGGCCCGAGTCAACGCCTGTCCGCTGATCACGTCTGACAGTCGAATTCTCGCGTACTCCCATGTCGAGACGATCGTATAATATCACCGGAAGCTCGAATTAGAGAATCGTGACCTCATCCATCCGACCCGACCACCTGCACACCCTCACGCTGATTTGTGACGCGCTGATCCCGTCTATCGCCGTTGACGATGACCCGCACGGCTACTGGCGGCGCGCGGCCAGCGATTTGAACGTGGCGCAGGCGGTCGCCGAGGCCATCGCGTTACTGCCGGTGGAGCAGGATCGCCGCTCGCTCTGGCAGTTGATCGGCCTGTTCGACAGCCGCGCGGCGAACCTGCTGTTGTGCGGCAAGCCGGTGAAGTTCAGCGCGCTGGCGGCCAGCGAGCGCGAAACGGTTCTGCGCGATTGGCAGAACAGCCGCCTGCCATTGAAGCGGCAGGGCTTTCAGGCCATCAAGCGGCTGGCCGCGTTCGCCTACTTTGCGGGGACCACCTCCACAGGCTTAAACCCCAACTGGCTCGCGCTCCACTATCCCGGCCCGGCTCACCCGCCGCCCTCGAAGCCGCCAGCCATCGTTCCTTTAGATCACGCCTCGCTCACCTCGCGCCCCTCGCCGCTTGATTGTGACGTGGTGGTGATTGGCTCCGGCGCGGGCGGCGGCGTTATCGCGGCCGAGTTGGCGCAGGCGGGCAAAGATGTCATCGTGGTCGAGCAGGGCGGCGGCTACAGCGAGGCCGATTTCAGCCAGCGCGAAGGCGAGATGGTCCGCAAGCTATACGCCAGCGGCGGCTCGCTGGTGACGAAGGACTCGGCCATCCTCCTGCTGGCGGGAAACTGTCTGGGCGGCGGCACGACGATCAACTGGGCGGGTTCCCTGCGCCCGCCGCAGGCCTTGCGCGAGCAGTGGGAGCGCGAGTACGGCCTTGAAGGCGTCGCGGGCGCGGCGTTTGACGTGAGCCTCGACGCGGTGTGCGAGCGCTTGAGCGTCGGCACCGGCGAAAGCCTGATCAACGCGCAGAACGAGGCGCTACGGCGCGGCTGTGCGGCGCTGGGCTACCATACCTTCGTGATCCCGCGCAACGCGCGCGGCTGTGGCGCGTGCGACGAGTGCGGTTACTGCACCTTTGGCTGTCAGCGCGGGGCGAAGCAGAGCACGCTCGTCACGTACCTGCCGGACGCCTACCAGCGCGGCGCGCGCTTCATCGTCAATGCCGAGGCCCGCACGATTCTGATTAAGAATGGGCGCGCGGCGGGGGTTGAACTGACGCTCACCGGCGGCGCCCATGCTGTCCTGCGCGCGCGCGCGGTCGTCGTGGCCGCGGGCAGTATCGGCTCTCCGGCGCTGTTACTGCGCTCCGGTCTGACCAACCCAAACATCGGCCGGCATCTGCGCCTGCACCCGACCGCGCTGATGGCCGGTCTCTACGACGAGCCGATCGAAGCCTGGCGCGGCGCGCCGATGACGGTCGCGTGCGACCAGTTTGCCGACATGGGCGATGGCTACGGCTTCACGCTGGAAGTGCCGCCGATGCACACCGGCTACGCGGCCGTCGCCTTCCCGTGGACGGGAGGGCGCGCCCTGAAACAAGATTTGCTCCGCATCGCACAGACCGCGATGATCTTTGCGCTGGTCAAAGACCGCGATGGCGGGCGTATAACGATCAACCGCGCCGGCCAACCCATCGTGGACTATTGGCCGTCGGCCTACGACCGAGCGCACCTCATCCGGGGCTTGCAGGAGGCGGCGCGCATCCACGCGGCGGGCGGAGCCCGCGAAGTTCGCAGTCTCCACAATACGCCAGTGCGATGGTCGCGTCAGGCGGGCGATTCGATTGAGTCGTATATTGAACGGCTCGCTTCCGCGCCCTACCAGCCGAACACATTCTTGTTAGGCTCCGCTCACCAGATGGGCACCTGCCGCATGGGGCGCGACCCGCGCGCGTCGGTTGCCGACCCCTTTGGACAGGCGCATGGCGTGCAAGGGTTGTGGATTGGCGACGGATCGGCCTTTCCGACCGCCAGCGGCGTCAACCCGATGATCACCATCATGGGCCTCGCCCATCGTACCGCGCGGTACATCCGCGAGAGCCTTTAGCGGTCCTGGCCTTCAACGGGCGCATTGACTACTTCGTGAACATGGTCTTTGCGCCCCGCGCCCGACGCTGGCGGAGTGTTACAAGACGGCCGCGTTTGACGGGATCAACCGGATTGGCGGGTAACGGTGCTATAATCGCCCCATGCAATCCATCGTCATCCTCGACTTCGGCGCCCAGTACGCCCAACTGATCGCGCGCCGCGTGCGGGAGCTCAACGTCTATTGCGAACTCCTGCCGCATGATGCGCCCCGCGCGGAGATTGAGCGCCTATCCCCGCGCGGTTTCATTTTGTCGGGCGGCCCGTCGTCGGTGTACGATGCGGGCGCGCCATCCTTGCCGCCTTACCTGCGCGCGCCGTCCGCGCCGGTGCTCGGCGTCTGCTACGGAATGCAACTGCTGGCGCACGAATTGGGCGGCGTCGTGCGGCCCGCGGGTCGGCGCGAATATGGCCCGGCGACGGTCAGCATCTGCGACGACTCCAATCTGTTCCGCGCCCTGCCGTCCTCGCTCAACGTCTGGATGTCGCACGGCGATTCCATCGAACAACTGCCCGCGGGCTTCACGACGTTGGCGCAATCGCCGAACACGCCCTTCGCGGCGATGAGCGACCCGGCGCGGCGCATCTATGGCGTGCAGTTCCACCCCGAGGTGACGCACACCGAGCACGGTCTGGATATCCTGCGGCGCTTTGTGCTGGAGGTCTGTCA
>JACQEC010000215.1 GCA_016200765.1 Chloroflexota bacterium
GAGAACCCGGCCTTGCGGATACAGGCTCGCCTGATCAAATATCCGAATCCCGCACGCATCACCATGGCCACCAGCACCGGGCTCACAGCCGATTACCTCCGGTACGGATATGCTCAATTCTCCATCGGGGGTACGACCCAGACACTGCAAATCTACAAATCGCCGGATCACGAAGAATTGTTTCTGCCGTTCATGGATGAAACGACGGGGCAGGACACGTACGGCAGCGGCCGCTATCTCGATCTGTATGAATACGCCGACGGCACGATTCTGCTGGATTTCAATCAAGCCTACAACCCATACTGCGCCTACGATGCCGAACGGTGGAGCTGCCCACTTCCTCCGCGGGAAAACCGTCTGACTGCCCGCATTGAGGCTGGGGAGAAAACGTACCACGACTAGGACTGCCGACGCCTGTAGACGACGGATAACAAGAATCGGCAGATCAAGAACGCGACCGGCCCCACATCATCCGAGCCGCCACCGCCAACCAGATCGTCAACGCCCCTGCCGTGATCAATGCGCCCCATCGGAGAGATTCCGGCTCAAATCGTAATTCAACGCTGTGCGCGCCGCCCGGCAGATATATGGCGCGAAAGTAGGTGTCGGCGCGTATGATGGGGGCCGGCTGGCCGTCCACCCACGCACGCCAGCCCGGATACCAGGTATCCGCAATCAACAAGTACCCTGTTGCGGCGTCATCGGTCGTCAATCTAATGTGTTCGGGCTTGTAAAGCTCGAAGTGCGCCGCTGTAGGGGGTGCATCACTGCGAATCACCTGGCCTTCCGCAAGTACAATCTCCGCGCGCGGGTCAAACCCCTCAGAAGCCATAAACGCCAGCGCCAGTGCGTCGTCGGCTTGAACTTGCGCGCGATGAACGACCCGCGCGCGCGGCGCAACGTCCAGATGCTCATAAATCTTGACGTCTCCGCTGTGGACAAGCTTGAATTTTGCATCGCGCGCGAACGTCAACGGGCGGCCTGTGCCGCTGTTGGCGTCCACCAGGGAAGCGCCCATTAACGTCCAAACACCCGAGTCCAGCAACGGTCGAACCGTGAGGTGGGTCAACGTCGCCGCATGATCAAATGGGAATGCTGTTTTGTACTTAAACCCATTGGGGTGATCCCGCAGCGCGCCTACGGCGCGCGCGCGGCGGTGGGCCGGTTTGGCCGCGTCGTACTCGCTTTCGGCCGTGTCGTCTCCGGCGCGGACGATGAACCGATACGACTTCCCTTGCGCATCGGTCGCGGCAATCTCCGCCACCGGTGCGCCGTCGGTTAGCGATGTAGCCCCCTGCAAATAAGAAATGATCCCCAGGCCGGTTGCCGGATAATCCTCTGGCACGTCCAGCGTATAGACCTGCGGTTTTCCGGCCGGTAGCACCAGACCCAGTCCGAGATCGTAATAGACGCCATCTACCCACACATCAAAAATCTTGTCGGTGATAACATATCGCACGTTAAATAGATCAAGCCAGCGCGCCGCGGGCATTGCATGGAGTCGTTCGCGCAGCCGCCCATCAGGGTTGACTTGCTCTTCCCTTAGCACTAGACTCTGCAAATTAACATAGCGCGCCAGCGGCAACACACCGCCATCGTAGCCATCTACGGAGTCGAGGTGGTATAGCATGGCTAGATTTGGCGCGACAATCTCTTTGGTCTTCGCCGCGACAATGTATTCGTACACGGCCTCCGGTGGTATCTCGCCGCCGAGCATCGCCCGAATGTCAGTCAAATCGCCCGGGTCCCAGCCAAGGTCAGAGTAACTAAGGATTCGGCTCGGCTGATCTCGAGGCGCCGACCACAAGAACGCTATGGAATTTCGCACAAACGAGAACGCTTCAGGCGCGGTTGGCTCGTTGTATGGCAGCCAACGAGTAGCCACAAAGAGCTCGATAAGCACCAATGACGCCATGGCGGAAGTGCCCGACCAGCGCCTGATGGACGAGCGCGGCCAAGACCGGCTCATAAGCCACACGGCGAGCAGGGCGATCACCAGCCAGAAGACCGGGACGGGTATCATTGGGGTCACACTGACGCCTGCGTAGATGATAGCAGCCCCGAATGCCGCGAGACTGAACAGTACGCGCGCGGCGCGCCGCCGATGCGTCATCTGTTCTTTGTTTTCGCTCGCTTGGGTTATCTCACCGGCAGCCGAAATGCCAATGGCCGCAAATGCTGCTGCGGCAAACGTGTAGAGCGCCAGCCAACGCGCCGGCACACGAAAGAGGCTGTATCCCGGCGCCAGTCTATAGAGAACATAGGTGAGCGGGTTATAGACGCCCAACGCCAGCGCCAAGCCGACGACCAGGAGCGCGGCCAGCGCGGGATAACGCCGCGCGCGCTTCAACCCAGCCAGTACGGCAATCAGCGCCGCGACCCCCATGAACGCGATATACTCACTGAACATCGGCTCGCCCATCCCAAATGTCGGCAACAGCGCGGGCAGGAGCTGCGTAATTGGCAGCGAGAAAGCCACCACCTCGCGGAAGCTCAGCCCGCCTCCGCGAATGGACAGGCGGGACAGTTCCAGCATCGGCACAAGTTGTACCGCGCTAAGTCCTACACCCAGAGCCACCATCACGGCCAGGGGCAGCAGGCGCCGCGCGGCGGCTCTAGCCAGCGACGCGACCGCCTGCCTGTCCAAACGTCTGGCCGGAGCCGCCGCTATCGCCTGGCACAGCGCCCACACAACCAAGCCCGCAAGGCTGATATAGGTTACTTGTGCATGGCCTGCGAGTATTTGAAGTGCTAACGCGAGGGCACCGACCAGCACGTACGCCGTTCGGCGTTCACCGCGCGCCCGGTCAACACACCATACCATCAACGGCAGCCATGCCAGCGCTTGCAGTTGATTTACGTGCTCTACCAACGAGCCGACGTAGCCGTTGAGCGCAAACACGCTCGCGCCGAGCCATGCAGAAACGGGAGTCAGTCGCAACGAAGTTCGCGCAAACAGGTAGAAGAAGGCCCCTCCGAGCCATACGTGCAACACGATGCTGTAGTTGATCGCCTGCGGAGCCGGTAGGCCTACCCACAGCCAGTTCAGCGGGTATAACACACCCGCCTGACCATTGGACAGCAACGGGACGCCCATGAACAGATTGGGATTCCAGAGCGGCAGGCGTCCATGAGCCAAGGCGTCGTTGACCACCGCGCGGTAGGGATAGAAGTATGTGAAAACGTCTACCCCCGCCATAATCAGGTTGCTCAGCGCCAGCTTCCAGAAGAACACGACGATCAACACCGCCAGCGCGAGCAGCGCGCCCACGTCCGAGCGCCTAGTCACGGGCGTCTGATTCCAGCGGGGAGATGTCGAAGAGGTACAGACTCGGACGGCCACCAGGGCGGTAACCGATCAGAACTGGCGTTGCGTGCAGACGCTCGCGAGCGAGCGCCTCCATCCAAACGGAGTCCGCCAATTCCCCAGCGGCCAGAACAGCGAAGCGGCGCGCCAGTGGCATATGCGCCGCGTCAGAAGCAAGTGAGGCGCCGTCTGGGACCCAGCGCCGGTCCAGATTTTGGCCGAATGTGTAATAGTCCAGATCCCAGCTAAGATCATGTACGTAGAGAACGGTGGCACTCGTGTCATGCGCCCAAAAGTATTGACCGACCTGATCTATTCCGTCATATTGGTGAATGTCACGCCCAATCGGCGACTCATCGCTCAAAGCATGACCAGCCCAGGCAACCAACCATACGAGACAGATAGGGGCAGCCGCCGAACGCCAGCGTGACTGCCGGAGCCTTTGTAGCCCATGCGTGACCGCATGACCGGCGAGCAGTGCGACAATAGGGGAAAGGGGCAGCAAGTAGCGGTCCCAGATCGGAAACGATACGGCTGTATGAACAACTAACCAGAAGGCCAAATAACACCAGAGTGCTGCGTCGGACGCGACGTGCATCCGGCCGCTCCGGCTAAGCAAACCGATGCCAAGTAACGCCCACAACAGCTCCGGAGCAAACGCTTGGGCCAGGTGCAACCAACCAGCCAGTCGCTCAAAATAGCGTGCCGGTTCGACCATGGACAGTCCGCCGATATGATTCAAACCTGCTTGCAGAAAGTCGGGTTGTGGCCGGGCTGCGCTCCAAAGTGTGACCGCAGCCAGCGGTATGGCGCATCCCACTAACCATAGTCCGAGCGCGCTTTTCGTCACTCCCCGCGATGGACGCACTAGCAACCAGATCAGCAGAGGAGCCAGCAGAATCGCATCCGGTTTAGTGGCAAGGCTGAGGCCGTAAGAAAGCCCTGAGGCGGTATATCTGCGCTTGCATCCCAGCCAAAGCGCCATGAGCCACCACGCGACCATTGTCGGGTCGGTGTAAGTGGTTGGCGCAAACGCGATAGTAAGGGGCGACAGAGCCATAAAACCCGCGCTCCACCCAGCCACCCGGTGGTCGCCGTACAATTCCATAGCGATCGCGTACGTCAGCCCGATGGTGCATAGGTTGGCAATCAGGTTCGGAATGCGGGCAATTTCCTCTGATGCCCCGACGGTGGCGAACAGCGCGGCCAATGTGTAGATGAACAGCGGCGGTTTGTCTACGACCCGCGTCGCCAGCCATACGTCTTGCCCGGAGGCCACCATGCGCGCCCATGTCGCATAGAGGGCCTCATCAGGCTGAAAGCGTAGGCCGCCCGTCCACGAATGGCGCAGAACAACCCCAATCAGTATGACGGCCAACGACGCGGCGACCAGTGGGGATAAGGTTTCGAGCGCGGGCGTCGAGCGGTAGGCGGGAATTACTGCCTGGGGAAACGCCATGTGGGCTGGCTTGCCCCCATAGACACGACTCATTCAAAGAAGCGGTAGCGTAGTAGAGTCCACATCGCGATGAGGCCATCGCGCCAAGTAATCTTCTTACCCTCGGAGTACTCGCGTCCGTTGTATGAAATGGGAACTTCGTAAATGCGGATGCCTTTCCGCAAGACCCGGGCCGTGATCTCCGGCTCAAACTCAAAACGGCGTGCGTTCAAAGGCATGGATTTGACCACATCGGCGCGAAAGACCTTATAGCCGGTCTCCATATCGCTCAAAATGGTGTCAAACAGAATGCTGGTCATGAATGTCAGCAGTTTGTTGCCGACCATGTGCAGGAAAAACATCGCCTTGCGCGGTCCCCCTAGAAAGCGCGAGCCGTATACCACACTCGCGCGCCCTTCCAGAATGGGTTGCAACAAAGCGGGGTAATCGCGGGGATCGTATTCGAGATCAGCGTCCTGAATGATCAGGATGTCACCGCTGGCCCGGCTGATTCCCAATCGGACAGAGGCTCCTTTGCCGCCGTTTCTCTCGTGGTACAGAACCGTCAGGTCTCCATCGGCTTCCTGCTGTCGCAGTACCTGCGTCGTCCCGTCCGTAGAGCCGTCGTCAATGACGATGATCTCCTTGTCCACCGGCACGGCTCTGACTCGCCGGATGACTTCGGCAATAGTATCTTTTTCGTTGTAGGCTGGAATCAGGACGGAGACTTTCAAATGGCTTTCCCGGCAATCGAATGGGCGCGCGCCAATCTAAGGCCGCGCTTCCGAGGTAATGACAATCGCTTGCGCGATCTCCTTCATCGGGCGGCGCATGTTCATGCTCATCTTCTGAATCCGGCGGAACGCCTCGGCCTCGCTCAAGCCTTTCGTGTCCATCAAAATGCCTTTGGCACGGTCAAGCAATTTGCGCGTTTCAAATTTCTCACTAAGGTCTTTGACCTCGCCTTCCAATTCTCGGTGTTCCTGATAACGGGCCAGTGCAACATCAATAGCCGGCCCGACTTCGGCTTCGAGAAACGGCTTGACCAAATACCCCATGACGCCTGCTTGGCAGGCGCGTTCGATAAAGTCGGGTTGACTGTACGCGGTGAGAATGAGCACCGGGCAGACCTTTTCCTCCCACAACACTTTAGCCGCCGTGAGACCGTCCATGTCGGGCATCTCGATATCCATGATCACAATGTCCGGTTTCAACTCTCGGGCGAGGCGGACCGCGCTCGCCCCGCCGTCCGCCTCGCCCGCAATCGCGTAACCGAGGCCGGTCAACATCTCGTGCAGGTCGTTGCGCTCAATGGCTTCGTCTTCGGCAAGCAAGATGCGCGTCGGATCGTCCATTAGTGACCTCCAGGCAAGAGCTTGGATAGGGTGACTTGAGCCATAAGTCCATGCGACAGCGCCGGGCTTCCGGTCAACGTAAATTCGCCGCGCAAGTCCTGTACTAACATACGCACGATTCGTAATCCCAACCGGGTCGTCTGTTGCTCCTGAAAATTCGCCGGCAGTCCGCGGCCGTTATCCACCACTCGAATACGCACGCAATCATCGGTCTCTTCAAGTTGGATACGAATATAGCCCGTCGTGTCTGCATCAAAAGCATGCTCTACCGCGTTTTGCACCAACTCGTTGATGATCAACGCGCACGCGGTAGCCTGGCGTGGAGCCAGCCGAACCGCGTCGCCCTCCACATCAATACTGATGCGGGAATCTGGAGCCAGCAGGCTGTCACGCACACGCGCGGCTATCTGCCGCGAGATCTCTTTCAGTTGGACGCTCACGGGGCTTACAGTCGCCAGGAACTCGTGCACGCGGGCAACCGCGAAGATACGATTGGTGATTTCCTTGAGGGCGCGCTTCGTTTCAAAAGCCTCCGCGCGGCGTGTCTGCAAATTGGCCAGGGAGATGATGGTTTGCAAGTTGTTTTTGACCCGATGATGAATCTCTTTAATCATGGTCTCCAAACGCACTTGCTCCTGCTCCTGGCTGCGTTCCGCCGTGACATCACGAATGATCAGTATCGCCTGACGCTGGGGCGGCAGAATATCGGGCAGGCCGAGCCGCAAGCGTGGCCGGCCGAGCGCGGTTGATTCCGGGTTGAGTGGCAGGATGGTGCGAAGCCATAGCCAGTCGCGGACGGGGCCTTCTCGGCTAATGCACCGGCGCTCTCGCCAGGCTTGTCCAACAAGCCGCTCGTCTCCGCTCTCGAATACATCCAGGCGTTGACCGACCGCTCTCTCAGCACTGCACACTCCCAGCTTGCCAAGCAGGTAAGCCGCCGTGGAGCTAGCATAGCGCACACGCTGATCGGAGTCCAGGATCACGACGCCATCCTGTTCAGCCATCGCAGAGAGCTCTTCAGCGCCCGCGAGTTCGCCGCGCACCACCATCGCCTTGAGCACCGTCAGGGCATGTCGCAGAACCTCGTCGTGATTGCGAGTGCTCTTGAACTCTTGATCGGACATCTCGATGCCGACCAAACCGATGATACCGCTGCTGGGATCAAACACCGGCCACAGCTCTTGGTGCGCGACGGATGCGCCTTCGACGGTGGAGATTAGAGAATGCTCGTCGTGCGCTCCGGTCGCAATGACTTTGGCAAGCGAGGTCCCGCTCAGGATCGTGATATGATCATCTTTGCGGTTTTGGCGGTACAGCGAAGAGGTTGTGCGCGGCTGCGCGTGGAGGGCGACGATAGCGTGATGCGAGTCGGACAAGTCGTAATACAGCACGTCGGCGCGCGTCAGGTCAGCCAAAACAGGTAGCGCGTCCAAAATGGATTGTTGCCGGGCGATTTCCCGGTCAAGGGCGGCTAGGACCATGGGTTCCTCGACTTAGCACAATGGCCGGTGGATACCCATCGGCCATTCATTTACTGCAAGGCACATGAGGGTATCACGGTCCGAGGCTCGATGAGCCTTATACTGAATGTCCCTCGCTACACGGTCGTCGGGTAGGCCAGCCTAATACTATTTGCGCCGCGTGATTCTACTCGACAATACGGGCTCTAGCAAACTTGGGCAGTTGGAGAATTGGGGCTCAGCGCTTCGCTCTCGCTTTGCGCCCCTCCCCGTCGTGACCATTCTCTTCCGCGCTCTGGCCAATCGCGGCATCAGCCAAGGTTCGCACTTGTTTGAGCGTCACGTCTTCGAGCGCATCATGACCCAGCTGCCGAAAGAAGTGGATGAGCTCTTTCTCTTTCGACGTGAGTCCGGCAATATCGTAGCTATTGGCGTCAGGCGGGTAGAAATACGTAATCGGCTTCTGCAGGGCGTCCGCAATCACCGCCAAATCGGCTGCGTTGGGGCAAACCCGACCGCGTTCAAGGTCTGACACGGCCACGCGCGTCTTCTCCAGCGAGCGCGCCAGGTGCTCCTGTGAGAGTTCCCGATCAAGTCGTGCCTGCCGGATCCGCTCGCGAATAAACCGATTGAGATTGTTCGCGCGCCGTTTGCGCTGGAACGTCATCGAGCCCCCCGAAGTACCGTCACAACGCAGATTATAGCACTATTCCGCCTAAATGCAACAAACGTATAGAATTTTAATGTCGCGTTATGTTACAGCCATATGTAATTCTGAAGCGCGTCATAATTCCAATAACGTCTCCTTTTGAGACCCCAATGCGTAATTTTGCTACTATCAGAATGGGGAGCAGCGCGGCCGGCGCCGCCCGTGATACGCGGGAAGGAAGGCCGGGCCAGAACACGTCGGGCAAGGGGGAGAAAACAATCAGGGGCAATCACATGATTGCCCCTGAGGCTCTGTCGGGGAGAGAGGATTTGAACCTCCGACCACTTGTACCCCATACAAGTGCGCTACCGGACTGCGCTACTCCCCGTTGTCGTTCGCCGCAGTTGATTATAGCATGGCTGTTATGATTCGCAAATTTCGAGCCTAAACAACGGCGTCGGCTTTGATCATCGGTACGCCGAAAACCTCGCCAAAGTGCTGTACGACCGCTGGTATGACCTCGCCCACCGGCACCCGTCGGCCTAGCAGACGCGATAACGTTCCGACGCCCTTGTCCGGAATGCCGCACGGCACGATCATCTCCCAGTGTGCCATGTCGGTGCAAACATTGAAAGCGAACCCGTGATAAGTGACCCAATTCTCAATGCGAGCCCCGATGGCGACAACCTTTTCATCCCCAACCCACACACCCGGCAGGTCCGCCCGGTAGGCTCCACGCACGCCGAAACCCGCCAACGCGCGCACGAGCACCTCCGCCAAGGAGGATATGTACCAGCGAACGTCCTGCCGGAAATTCCTCAAGTCAAGAATCGGGTAGCCGACCAGCTGGCCTGGCCCATGGTAGGTCACGTCACCGCCGCGCTCCACTTGAAAAACCTCAATGCCGTGCCTAGCCAGCAATTCCGGTGAGGCCAAAATGTTGGTGGACTGGGCCCGGCGCCCCAAGGTAATCACCGGAGGATGCTCTAGCAGAAGCAAAGTATCTTCGCCTTCTCCCCTCTTGCGCTCGGCGCAAAGCCGCCGCTGAAGATCAAGCGCCTGTGCGTAGGGCATGACCCCTAGATTCATCCAACGCATGGTTGAGCCCCCAATTGCGCTCCAATAAAATCGCGATGGCCCCGCGCCAGTTCGCGCGCAGTCATCGCCCGCTTGCCAGCCGGCTGCACCCGCTCCAGACGAATGCTCCCGACCCCACAACCAACCCTGATCACGCCGCCGGATTCGACAATACGCCCCGGGCTGATAGCCGTTTCGTCCGCTGCGGCCGACAATACCTTCAGTGGCTTCTCCTGCCACGTGGTATGCGCGCCCGGCCACGGGTTAAACGCTCGCACTCGCCGCGCTAACACCTCAGCCGGTTGTGTCCAATCCAACCAGCCGTCTTCCTTGCGAATCGGGTGGGTCATTGACGCCAACTGGCTGTCCTGCGGTTGTGGTTGGATCCGGCCGTCAGTCCACTCGGTAATTGTTTCCGACAGTAAGTCGGCTCCTAAGAGACTAAGTTTTGCTTCGAGCGACGCCGTATCGTCCTGTTCGTCTATCCTCAGCGCACGCTGCGCAACGACCGGACCCGTATCGAGACCTGCGTCCATCAGCATAACCGTGACACCCGTCTCAAGGTCTCCGCTCAAAATCGCGGATGCAACTGGCGACGCGCCGCGATATTTAGGCAAGAGTGATGCGTGGATGTTGAGACAGCCGTGAGCCGGTAGGGCGAGTACAGCTTGCGGCAAGATCAGGCCGTATGCGGCGACGACGATGATCTCTGGTCTGAGGTCACGCAAGCTTTCCAACACGGCAGGAGTACGCAACGACTGCGGCTCGAACAGCGGCGCTCCCCGACGCACCGCTTCCTCTTTCACAGGCGACATGGTTACGCGCAAGCCGCGCCCGGCTGGTTGGTCCGGTCGCGTGAAAACGCCCACAACTTCCTGCGTCCGCCACAGCATTTGCAGCGTGGGCAGCGCGAACTCGGGAGTACCCATAAACACAACCCGCAACATAGCCGCATTGTATCACATCTTCCCGTATGCCGAAATGCATCCTGGCGAAATCATTGTGCTATAATTCTGCGCAATGAAACGCAAATGGGCGATTGCCACGCCGGCGCCAAACTTAACGGCCTACGAACACCTCATCCCATGGGCACAACACGCCCTCCGTCGCCGCGGCCTATTGCTGCCTCCCGACCCGCTCGTATTGGTCCATCTGGTCGGACAAATCCTTTACAGTCGTGACATCGCGCCGGAAAATGCTCTAACGTATCTCGAGGGGGCGGTTGAAGGGGGCAACCCCCTTGACTTGAAAGGCGTCGGGGAGGCCGTTGAGCGCGTCCGCCGCGCCATTCATGCCGCGGAACCGATCGCCGTTTACGGTGATTATGACGCCGATGGTATCAGCGCCACCGCCCTGCTCGTGACCGTGCTTCGCAGCCTCGGCGCGCGCGTTATGGGTTACATTCCCCATCGCGTGGACGAAGGCTACGGCCTTAACAACGATTCGCTCAGGGTTCTGAAGGCACAAGGGATTCAGTTGGTCATTACGGTAGACTGCGGCGTGCGGGCTGCCGCCGAGGCCGCTTACGCGCGCTCTATCGGGCTGGAGTTGATTGTCACAGATCACCATGCGGTGCCGCCCACCTTGCCCGACGCAATTGTTATCAATCCGCGCCAGCCCGGGTGCCCTTACCCTTTCAAGGACCTATGCGGGGTTGGACTCGCATACAAATTAGCCTGCGCGCTGTTGACAACGCCCGATGTTGCCCCATCGGTTGAAATGAGCAAGCGACCACCTGCAGAGTCGTTGCTTGATCTGGTGGCGCTTGGCACCGTCGCCGACATTGTGCCTCTGCGCGGAGAAAACCGGGCGCTTGTTCGTCAAGGGCTGGCGCTTCTCAACAAGCCACAACGCGTCGGTGTCCAGGCGTTGCTGGCGCAGGCGCGGATCAAGCCGGGCCATGTTCAATCCGGGACAATTGCGTTCGCCTTGGGCCCGCGCCTGAATGCGGCAGGGCGCATGGACCACGCGAAGCTCTCCTTCGACCTTCTAATGTCCACAGACCGCCCTGCCGCTGAAGCCTTGGCGGTAAAACTCGACGAGGTCAATCGAGAGAGACAAGAGGCCACCCGAACGTGCGTGGAACAGGCGCGCGCCACGATTCTGGTGTCGCAGAAAGACGCCCCGGTGATTGTCGTGGCCGACGAGGGTTACCCACAGGGTATCGTTGGACTGGTGGCCGGTCGGCTGATAGACGAGTTTTACCGGCCTGCCTTAGTCGTCGAACGGGGCCCGGAGACCAGCAAGGGTTCGGCGCGCAGCATTCCAGAATTTAATATCATCGAGGCGCTTGATCAATGCGCCGACCTCTTCGTCAAGCACGGCGGCCATAAAGCCGCCGCGGGGTTCACACTCAACACCTCGCGCCTTTCCGACCTACAGTCACGCTTGACGGACATTGCCCGGCAGCAGTTTGATGGCCAACCACCTGAGCCCAGTATCCACGCCGATGCAGTTGTGTCCTTCCGCGAGCTCGACCGGCCACTGTTGTTTCTGCTCGAACAGTTAGAGCCGTGCGGCGCCGAAAACCCGCCTTCGCGCTTCGTCTCGCGC
>JACQEC010000216.1 GCA_016200765.1 Chloroflexota bacterium
GACCATCAGCCACGACCACGAGAACCATCAACAGGCACAGCGCGTGGCCGGCGAGCCGAAGGTCATCCGCGGGCCGGGCGAGTACGAGATTAGCAATATCTTCCTGACGGGCATTGCTTCGTTTCACGACAACCAGAAGGGTGCCGAGCGGGGCCGCAACACCATCTACTTGATTGAATTCGACGACTTGCGAATCTGCCATCTGGGCGACTTGGGGCAAATGCCGACACAGGCCCAGACCGAGGCGCTGGGCGATTTGGACGTGTTGATGGTGCCGGTGGGCGGCGTTTCGACCATCACTGCGGCGCAGGCCGCGGAGGTCGTCAGCCAACTGGAGCCGCAGATTGTCATCCCCATGCACTACAAGACCAAAGCCTACACCGGCAAACTGGACACGCTGGACAAGTTTCTGAAGGAGATGGGGCTGAAGAATGTGGATCAGCAGGAAAGCTTGAAGGTGACCAAGAATTCGATCCCCGAAGAAGCGCAGGTCGTCGTGTTGAAATACGACTAATCTTTCATCCGGGCGCGGCGGCGGAGCGAGGCGATGCCCCAGCCGCTTGCCAGCAGAAGGATGAGCAGTGCGGCGGCAGTGGCGGCGATTCTGTCGGCGTAATAATACGTGCGCCCGGCGCGTAGTGGCTGGTTATCGCCTGCCTGCAATTCCCAGGCCGCGTCCACTGACCCCGAGCGCCATTCGACGCGCGCCCTGCTGCCGGCGAGCAGGTTTTGCCAGCCATTCTGATACTGCTTCAGCGCACTGGAGCGAAAGCGGCGGACCCATTCTTGAGGCTCGTCAGCGGACGGCGTGTTCAGGCTGTCGAGCGCGCGGCTGATCTCTTGAAGCTTCGCTTGCAGAGTCTGGCGGGTCTCGGCGAGGGAATACCGGCCAACGAGGGCGATTTCCGTGCTGAAAATGCCGTCGTTCTGCGTCATTTGCCATTCGGCTGATGTGAGCAGTTCCTTGACCAGAGTGAGTTCTGCCGGGGAGGCGGATGAATTCGGAAGCTGCACGCTCGCGCGGGCATCGGTGAGAATGGTCATCTGGTAGGCATCGTTGTCCCAGAGCAGGGTCGTCGTGAGCGCGCGGTCTGCCAGAGCGTCGAGCCATTGTCGGAGCAGTTGCTCGTGCCGCGCCGATGGGCGCGGTACAGGCGTCAGACGCGCCGTCAAGGTCTGCTGATCACCAGCTAGAGAGACGAGCGCCTCCACGCGGCTGAAGCGCGGCTGAAACGCGCGCTGTTCGGCCTGCGCCTCCGCTCCGATGACACCCGATTCTACGGCTTGAAGCGCCTCCTCCCACTGACCGGCCTCGACCTGCTGCTGGGCCAGACCGGCGTGGTCGCCCTGCTCCTCGTTAGCCAACAGTGGGGCCGGAATCTTGCTTGATCCTGCCGCGCGGGCGCGGGCCAATAAGGCCAACGCCGCGGTAAAGGCGTTTGCGCGGCGCGCGGACTGCGCGAGCGAAAAAGCGTGTTGGGCGGCGAAATCCTGCGCCTCCGCGACGACCGCTGTGTAGGCCGGGACACCCCGGCTCAATTTCAACACGCGCTCCCATTGCTCTAACGCCGCGGCCCGCATATCCGTCGGGTTGCTCACCGGGCCGTAATCGCCGCGCAGCTGCGCCTCGTAGAGGCGAGCCAGCTCCAATGGCGCGGCCGGTGAGGCCGGGTCGGCGTCGGCGGCCAGCATTAGAGCCGCCGCGCTCTGCGCCAGATCGCCGGGATTCTGTGAAGCGCGCGCGAGTTGGAGGTACTGGCTTGCGAGATTCAATGCGGCTTTGGCGTTGTTCCCCTGGGCCATGGCTTGCCGCGCCGTGACGATCTCGCGCCAGATTTGGGGCTTGACCAATTGCAGGACAATTGGATCACGCGGTTCATAATCGGAGAAGAGCCATGTCAGCGTGCGACCGTCGAAGGTGCTGTCGGCGGGGCTGAGCTGCCTGAGCGGTTCGGGCGTCGTCAGCGCAGGCAGGCGCAAGGAGTAACGCGCACTGCCGGTCAAGCCTTTCCACAGCGCGGCCGGCAGCTGCGCAAATTGAACGACGGGCAAGACGCTGCTGCCGAGGGTCTGCTGGAACTCAACCTGAATCGTGGCGCGCTCGTCCTCGTCGAGCGTCATGGCCCAGGCGAGCCAGCGCACACTGCGCGTTTCGCCACCCAGCTTCAGCGGCTGGGTTTGCCATTCGGGTTGAATGGGTTTGGTGTTCTGCGTGATCGTGAAGCGTGTGAGCGTGCTTTCGGTTAGCTCAAGCGCGCCGCCTCCCCACGTGGGAAAGCCTAGAACGATGTCGGCTTTGGCCGTACGGTCGGTGTTGTGCAGTTTGAAGGTCAGCTGGCCGGCCCACGCGGTGCTATCGCCCGACTCTTTGATCTCCGCGTCGAGTGTTTGCGCCACCAACTCCACCTTCGACGCGCCGCTGATCGGCGCAAGCGTGATCAGCGCGTTGCGCGGCGTCGTGTCGGCATGGAGCGCGCGCGGGAGTTGTAGGGGCGGGTCTTGCGCTTTCGCGGCGTGAAGTTCCGACACCCGCCCTAGAACCAGCGCCCAGAGCAAGATGATCGGAGGGAAAACAGCGCGCCCCATGAAATTACGCGCGCGGAGACAGCGTTCGGGGTTGTGCGTTCAGCGGCACGGTGAGGATAACTTCGGTGCCCTGGCCAAGCGCGGATTCAATACGCAAGACGCCCCCGAGTTGTTGGGCGCGTTCTTGCATGTTGAGCAAGCCAAGACTGCCGCGCTGGTCGTAGGTGTCTTTCACCTGATTCACGTCAAAGCCGGGTCCGGTGTCTTTAACGCTGACCGTCAGGTGCCCGTTCTGATGGGTGATGGTGATATGCACGGACGCGCCGCGCGCGTGTTTCTTGACGTTCCCGATGGCTTCCTGCACGATTGAAAACACCGTGCGATCAGCCTTGCCGGGCAGTTTGATTGGCTTGCACGCTTGCGCGACATCTAACGTGATCGCCATCTCTCCGGACGTGGCAAGATTCCGGACGTACGTCTCCAGGGCAGCAAAAAGACCCTGCGTTTCGAGGATCAACGGGCGCTGGTCAAAGAGCAACTCACGGATTTGCCGGAGTGTGCGGGTGGCGAGGTCCTCAAGACTGTGCAATTCGTCCTGCACCGAGGAAATCGAGTTATCGGTGAGCAGAGCCTGAATAAAGCGGATATTCATCACCATCGCCGACAGGAGTTGCGCCGGGCCGTCGTGCACGTCGCGCGCGAGTTCCTTGCGGACCTCTTCCTCGACCGCCAGAATGCGATTGCGCTCCTCCCACAGGTCTTGATAGAGACGCGCGTTTTCAATCGCGATGGCCGATTGCGCCGCCAGCGCCGACAGAATATCCCGGTCGGCGCTGGTGAAGCGCGCGCCGCTAATCTTGTTGAGCACCTCCAACACGCCGATCTTCTTGCCCGTGATGATGAGCGGCACGCAAATCAGCGACCACGTCTTGTGGCCGAAGCTCTTGTCAATGTCGGCATAGAAGCGATTGTCCTTGCTCGTATCGTCCACAATCAGCGACTCGCCGTGCGTGAAGACCCAGCCGGCAATGCCATCGGCGCTGCTCATGCGGCGGCCCTTCAGCGCCTCACTGGCGCCGCCCTCGATCACTTCGAACACCAATTGGTCGGTAGCCGGGTCATGGAGAAGCAGGGAGCCGGCGTCGGCTTCCATCACATCCAGCGCAGAGCGCAAGACCTTGCGGAGCAGTTTATCGAGGTTCAGCTCTGACGTCAGGCTTTGCGCAATCTGCTGAAGGGTGCGCAGGGCGAGGAGTTGATCCTCGGCTTGCTGACGCGACTGCTCCAGTTGGGCGGCGTACAGTTCAGGCCGCGGCGAATCCGCCTGTCCCGGGGCCGTTGAAGCCGGGGCAGGCTCGCGTGGAACGTCGTGGGTGGCGGGTAAGGATTGGGAGGCCATTTAATAGACCGAGCGGCTATCTGCGGATGACCCAGCGCCGTGTCACCGGCGGATACCGCGCAACAGCCAAGGCCGAGCGGCCCGGACAGGCGGTCTTAGCGGAAGTGAACAGATCCGTTAGTGCGGGCGTAAAATAACCCGCTGTCCAGACGGCGAATCAGGGCACGCGCAACGACACGCCCTGTCAGCCGCAGGCGTGATGCAAATTATACCTTAGATGAAGGGGGCTCGCAACCGACTGTTATACGCTGGGTACATGTCCGTTAGGCGCGCCATCGGCTTGTGCTACAATCTGCTTGTTGAGGGGAAACCGGATGCGTAGACTTATTCAGGGTGTGGGTCGCATGGTTGCCAGCTTATGTTGGGTGGCCGGGCTTGCGCTGTTGGCAAGCCCCAGCACCATCACCCCGGCAGATACCTTTGGTGTCCGCCTCTCGACGGTGGCGAGCCAAGGACGCTTTGACATGGTGGCGTGGATTGGCGGCGCCATGCTGGGGAAGGTGCAGGACCGGCTTGGCGGCGACCTTGCGCGGATGGATGAAGCAGGGCGTGACGCACTTGTCAAGCGCTATTTCCAGTTGGCGCGGGAGGAAGAGGATCTGCGGGCCAAGGCCCTGCAGAGCCGCGCCAAGCTGGCTCCGGCGGCGGAACTGCAAGCCCTCGAAGCCCAGATCGTGAGCAAGCGCGCGGATAAGCTGGCGTTGGAGCATCAGGCCGAGGCCATTTTGAGCGAGCGGGTCGAACATGCGGCGCAGAGCGCCGGGTTGGCGCAAGACCTTCCGCTGAACCCGCAAATCGTGTTCCCGCCCGTCGCGTTCAAATACGTCGAGCCGCCGCTGTTGCTGGTGATGTCTCCGCACGAGAAGATTGAACAGAAGAAAACCGTGCACCTGCAATCGTCGTTGGTCCTTAGCCAGATCGAGCAGGCGGAGGCGGCCGCCGACCAGCTGGGCGTGGTATCGCTGGTCGTGCCCATCGGGGGCGTGGGCACCTATCCCACGATGGTGCTCGCGACATCATCCTACGAAGTCAGCGTGGATATTGTCAGCCACGAGTGGACGCACAACTATCTCGACATCCGCCCACTGGGATGGCATTATGGCGACAACGGCAACCTGATCTCGATCAACGAAACCGTCGCCAACATCGTCGGGCATGAGCTAAGCCTGCGTGTGCAGGGCCTGCCGCCGCCGAGCTACGACGATCTGCCGCCCGCGACCTTTAACCGGGAGCCCAGCCCGCCCGGCACGTTTGATTTCAACCGCGAGATGCGTCTGACCCGGTTGCAGGTGGATGACCTGCTCAAAGAGGGTAAGGTGCAGGAGGCGGAAACGTACATGGAGGCCAGGCGCCGCGAGTTCGTGGCGCATGGCTACGCCCTGCGCAAGTTGAATCAGGCTTACTTTGCCTTCTATGGCTCTTACGCCGACGGCGGAGTCGGGACGGTGAATCCAATCGGCAGGGAATTGAAGCAACTGCGGCGGATGAGCGGCTCGCTGAAGGAGTTCCTGGATACGGTTGCGCGACTGTCTACGTTTGATGAATATCTGGCACTGCTCAAGGAAAAGGGGGTAGAGCCGGGGAAGCGGGGGTAGCCAATGTGCGACTACGGCGAAGTGGTCAGGTAGGCGATGGAAATGCCGAGCAAGGCGCCAACGAGCACCTCGAACGGCGTGTGGCCGAGCAGTTCGCGCAGGCGCGTCTCGCTAATCGGGTGGCCCTGAAACAACTCATCTATGATCTGGTTGAGGATGCGGGCTTGCGCCATGGCGGCGCGCCGCACGCCAGCGGCATCGTACATGACGACCAGCGCCAGAATCAGCGCGACGGCGAACAGGCTAGAGCGCGTCCCCTCACGCAAACCAACGGCGGTGGCCAGAGCGGCCACCGTCGCCGAATGGGAGCTGGGCATGCCGCCCATCGTGGACAGATAGCGCAGGTTGAGCCGCCTTTCGTTCCAAGAGTTGAGCGCCACTTTCAACAACTGGGCGACAATCCACGCCCAGAGGGTGGCGACGAAGACCGGATTGGCGAAGAGCTCCGCCATCAGGCCTCATCGTCCTGTGCCCCGAAGTCCTGCTCGAACGTCTCGGCATCGAGCGCGGCAGGTTTCAGGCGGCGGACGCGCAATTCGGCCTGCTCCAACTGCTTCTCCAGTTGCGCCGCTAGCTGCATTCCGTGCTCGAATAGGCTGATGGCGTCCTCCAGCGTCAGTTCGCCCGCTTCCAGTTTCTGGACCGTCTCGTCCAGTTCCTTGTACGACTCCTCGAAACTTGGCGCTTTGCTCTTTGGCATGGGACTCCTCGTGGGTCAGACAGGCTCAACTCTGGCTTCAAACGACCCGTCGCTGACGGTGACGCTGATCGGGTCTCCCGGCGCGACCTGCTTGACCCGAGTGACAGACTGCCCGTTTTTGCGCACCAGCGCGTAGCCGCGCGCAAGGATCGCCTGTGGGTTCAGCGCGCTGAGATGGCCGCGCCTGCTGGCGACGCGCTCATGCAGAACTTGAAGGCGGTGTTGACTGGCCCGGGTCAGCACGCGAACCTGATCGTCAATGCGTTGGCGGCTCCGGTCAATCTGCGCCTGCGGGGTCAGCCGCGCCAGCGCGCGCTTCAGAATCTGGGCCTGGCCTGCGCGCTCGGTGATGCGGCTATCCATGGCGAGCCAGAGACGGGATTGCATATCGTGAAGCGAGCGCATAATTTCCCTCTGGTCGGGGCTGGCGTGCGCGGCGGCGGCGGTCGGCGTCGCCGCGCGGTAGTCCGCCACGAAGTCGGCAATCGTGGTATCGGTTTCATGCCCCACGCCGGAAATGACGCAGACGGGCGACGCATAGATGGCGCGCGCGACGACCTCCTCGTTGAACGCCCACAAATCCTCAATGGAGCCGCCGCCGCGCGCGACGATGATGACGTCAACGTCGGGAACGCCGCCCAGCGCGCGAATTGCGGCGACGATCTGCGCGGGCGCTTCGGCGCCCTGCACTTGACACGGGCACAGGACGACCTGCGCCAGCGACCAGCGCAGGCGCAGGGTGCGCAGGATGTCCTGCAGGGCCGCGCCCGTTTCCGACGTGACGACGCCGATAGAGCGAGGGAACAGCGGCAGCGGGCGCTTTCTTTCAGGCGCGAACAGCCCCTCGGCGCCCAGCCGCGCGCGCAGGGCTTCAAACTGCCGCCAGAGCGCGCCCACGCCGTCAAACTGCAATTCTTCGACAACCAACTGCAAGTCGCCGCGCACCTCGTAGAGGCCGATACTGCCGAGGGCGCGCACCGCGTCGCCGTCAACCGGCCGCCGGAGGAGACCCTGCGCCGCCGGTCTCCACATCACACAGCGCACGGCGGATTCGCCGTCTTTCAGCGAGAAATACAGATGGCCGGATGCCGCGCGCGTGAAGTTGGAGACCTCGCCACGCACCCATAGATTCTGCACGACCTCATCCGTCGCCAGCAACGCCTTGAGGTGTCGCATCAGTTCCCCAACGGTGAGGGTGGGGGAGGCGGGAAAGAGGGAGGGTTGCATGAGCGTTAATAGGACGTTGCGCGTGAGCGCGTTCCGCGTTGCGGTATCAACGACAACGCGCCAGCGGCCTAGTGCGGCTTGCTCATCAGACGCGCGTGACGTAGGCGCCGGTGCGGGTGTCCACGCGGACGGTGTCGTTGGGCTGAACAAAGAGAGGGACTTGCACCGTGTAACCGGATTCGAGGGTTGCCGGCTTGGTGGCGCCAGAGGCAGTGTCGCCCTTAACACCGGGAGCCGATTCGGCAACCTTCAGTTCGACGGCTGTGGGCAACTCCACATCTACCGGATCATTGTCGTACAACGAAACCTTGATCTGAAGGCCCTCCTTCAGAAAATGGACCGCGTCGCCGAGGATGCGTTGATCGAGGGCCGACTGCTCGTATGTTTCCACGTCCATAAAGTGATAAAAGTCGCCATCGTGATAGAGGTACGTCATTTCCCGATGATCGAGCCGGATGTCCTCCACGCGCCCGCCGGATTGATACGACTTCTCTAATGTCCCGCCGGTGCGCAGGTTGCGCAGTTTGACGCGAATGGTCGCGTTGCCGCGACCCTGCTTATTGTGCGAATATTCCAGCACGCGCCAAAGCTGCCCGTCCTGCGTAAAGGTTATGCCTTTGCGTAACTCTTCAACACCAATCACAAGTACATTCCTCCCGAGTAGACCTTATTAGGACGATTGGATTATTACACATCATATTTAGGATTTTTGTCTTCTGGTTTGCCATGCTCATCACTTCTGTATAACGAGCTTTACGCTCATGGATATGCAGGATGGGCGATATTCGGTGGTGGCGGTGTCTTGGGCACAGGATTGGCGGGCGGTGTTAAGGCAATCGGTGTTTTGGCTGGTCGGAACGGCGTGGGGGTGCCGGCTGGCGGTGTACCCGCCGAGTACGGGGGGCCAGATAGGCCACAGATCGGTAAGCTGACATCATCTACATAAAAGTTCGTGGGAGCACTACCATCGGTGGTATCACTGAAGATGAGTCTAATTGTCCAGCCGCTGTAGGCAGACAGATCGTGCGACTGGAAGACCCACTGTCCGGCTGTACTTCGATTGGTGACGGTGTAGAGGTCGCCGGTCGTGATGACATTGCCTAGGCCATCCAGGGTTTGGATCTGCACGCGCAGATAATCGTAATCGGCACTCGGGTATTCCTGAGTGGTCATTTGCCACCAGTAGCTATAATTTATGCTCGCAGCATCTGCTGGCAAGGTCGTGGTCTGCGAGATATTCTCTGAGAGGTTGTTGAAGGCTCCCAAGAAGGCGAAATAATCGCCGCTGTGGGTATAGCCCGGTAAGTAGGGGATGAGTTGATATCCACCGCTAGAGTATTGTGCCCAGCCGACCGCGGAGCCGGATTCGAAATTGCCGTTGACCAGGTATTCGTAGGAGTTTCCAGGGCATCGGCCTATAGCAGGTAAGAATGTCCCCGCGTGGGCGCGGATGAAGGCGGAAGGATTGGTGTAACCAGCGCCGGGCGCGGGGAAATTGTCGGGGATACCTGGATACGTATAACCTACGCCTGGAACGTTATCCGGTTTGTTGCATGTAGTATATGGTGCCGGATAAATATTGCTTCCGTCGTAGAAGTACCGGATTTCGAAGTGTAGATGAGAGTCATCACCAGAAGGATGGTATTGTGAATATCGGCCTGTATACGCCTGATAAAGTACAGTTCCAATCTTATCTCCTCTGGCTAGGGTTTGAGCGGCAACAACTGCAAGGTTTTCAATATGACCATAGACTGAATAGATGGTTTGCCCATTAGTCAACACATGCTTCACAATAACTACGCGTCCCGGCCAGTCGATAAGGGGATCGGCGAACATCACGGTGCCATTAGCCACAGCAGTAACTTCTGCCCCTCGTGTACTGCTACCGTCTGTACGGTAAAGATCCTCGCCCGCGTGATACAGTTGGCTCCAATCGACACCGAAACACTTTAAGCCCTGCAGATCGGGGTTTTTCACCCCATAGTTTGTGTTCTCTATCAAGTTATGACTGTTATCGTAGGTGATCCTTGGAGCATATTGTAGTCCGTCATGATAGCCCAGCGGCGGGCTGAAGATGTCGGCAGTGGCAGAAGCCTGTACGCGGTTGAGTGTTGCGAAGACGACGAGCGTGAGACTGAGGGCAACCATTATGATACGCATAGCAGTGGTCACGTTGTATACTTGATTTTACGGTGTTAGAACAAAAGTCTGCACGATCTGGTTCAGGAGCGATGCAGCTTCTGGTGATGAAGTTAATGAAGCTAGTCCATGCACAAGAGCGATCCGGTACACCCTGCCCCGATTGGGGACATATATGGCGTAGTCAGCGTTTGAAGGAATCTGGTTCGTTTGAACTGATTGAATTCCTGATACAACCCCGTATTGAAAACTAGATCGAAAATCAGGAGGAGGCGGCTGGCCGGTTGCTTGCGTATATGCTTGTTCGAGAAACTGCTCCACGCTCGTATCAGGCGTCTTTTCCAGAACCCTGATGCTCAGTCCTTGATAATCGTGAATCTGAGGAAGGTTAAATGCAAGATTCACGGCCTTAAAGCGAAAATCAACATCCTTGCTGACGCCTAAGTGCGCGTCGGAAGGGTACAGAAACGTATATCCTGCATCCGGATCGCTATAGGTCAGCCATATGACGGGGCCCGGTGTGGAGGGTGGCAGCGTCGGCGTGGGAGGCACGGTCGGTACGATCAAGGTGGGCGCTACTGTTGGTAGTGGGCGAATCGTCGGGACAGGTGATCTGACCGGCAGCGGGTAAGCTGTCGCCTGCTGGGCCGATTGTTGAGCAGTTTGGATAAGTGCCGGCTTTGGCTGGTATTGTAGTACAAGAACTACAAGCAACAAGCCAAAAGCCACGATCAAACTGATGATTAAACGCTTGGCTCGGTTCATAGCATTCCTCCACGCTTGGCCGAGATTATAGGAGATGGGCTTGCAGATTGCAAATCCTCTATTTTAGTGCCCGGCTAGGATATTCATGCTGATCAGCGGATTAGCCTAAAGGTGTTGACGATTTGCATGAAGAGCAATTTGGCTTCGGGCGATGCAGCCTCTCCCATTTTGGCATTGACCGTAAGTACATACACTTTGTCCTCCTCAGCAATGAAAACTCCAAACCTGCCAACAGTGACATCGCTGACAGAGAAGATTCCGCTGACGCCATTGATCTGAATGTGCGCATGCGATAGTTCAAAATCGGCCGGCGGTGATTTGCCCTGGCTTATTTTTGTGTAATACTGCCGGAGAAAAACTTCGAGCGGAAGTTTTAGCGGATTTTCGACGATGAAGGCAGTCATTCCTTGATAACCTTGACACAGAAAGCGCAAATCAAATTGTATGCGCACTGATTTATATCTGTTTGGGGAGTCCACTCCAAAATATGAATTCGATGGATACTGGAATGAATAGCCTGCATCAAGATCTGTATAAGTCAGCCACACGAAAGAGCTAGGAGGCGGCGGGATGCAGGGCGGTGGAGGTGGGGCTGTGGGCGGAACAACTGTCACCATTGTCGGTATAGGTTTCGGGCGGAGGGTAGGTGTAGGCGATGGGATTACGGGTGAGGGATGGGCGGTTGCCAGTGCTGGGCTTGGCACAACTTGAATAACGGCGGGTGATGCGCGGTCACTTGAGAAGAGGATCACGTTCAGCAACAGGCTGATGATCAGCGCGCCGCCAAGTATCTGACGCCACTTGTCGTTCATCGTAATCTGAAATCTCAAATTACTTCAGCCATTGCGCGGCTGCCGTCGGCGCGTCCTTGCAGGACGCGCGCCGTTCGGTGCAGTCGGGCAGTGAGGCAAGAAAGGCTTTGCCGTATGCCTTGGTGAGCAAACGCTTGTCCAGTATGACCGCCACACCGCGGTCGGTCGCACTGCGGATCAGACGGCCGAATCCCTGCCGGAAGCTCAACACCGCCTGCGGCACCATGTAGTCGTTGAAGGAATCGTCAAACGTCTCACTGCGCGCCGCGATGATGGGATCGCTGGGCACCGCAAACGGCAGGCGGGTGATGACCAGACAGGAGAGCGCATCGCCGATCACGTCCACGCCCTCCCAAAAACTGCGAGTGCCCAGCAACACACAGCGCGACATGGACCTGAAATTATCAAGCAATTGCCGCCGCGAGCCATCCATATATTGAGCGATCACGATAATATCGGCCTGCTCCAGCGGGCGGCGGATGGCTTCATAGGTGCGGAGCAGTTGACTTTTGGAGGTGAACAGGATCAGCGCGCGGCCCTGTGTGGCTTTGCACAGTTCGACGAGGGTCTCGTGGACGACCTTCGCGTAGTTGACCGTGTCGGGCTCGGGCACGTCAGTCGGCAGGTAGAGCAAGGTAGATTTGCGGTAGTCAAACGGAGAATCCAGGCCGAGTTCGACCACCTCGCCGAGGCCGAGACGATCACGGATGAAACGGAAGCCGTCGGCGCTGCGCAGGGTCGCGGAGGTCAAGATCACACAGTCTTTCTGGCTGAAGATCTGCTTCTGGAGCATCTCGCCGACGTGCAGAGGCGCCGAGTTCAGGCGAACGTCGCCGCCTCCGGCGCGCAGGGTCGCCCAGTAGATGCCGTTCGCCTGCGGCTCGCAGACGATCGCCGTCAGGTTGGCGCGCAGTTCGCTCAAGCGCTGACGCTTGAGCGCCATCGGGTAGAGCAGGTCATCGTTCTCTAAAGCGTCGTGTTCTGCGCACAGCCGCCCCAGCCGTTCCAGGGTGCCGGTGATTCGCCCAAGCGAGTCGGTCAGCGCGTCGCACAAGACCTCTGCTGTTGACCACGCCGGCTGTGCGCGCAGGGCTGGAACTAAACGGATCTGGGTGTCGTATTCGCCTTTGGATGAGTTTTGTGCGGGCAAGACCGTCGTCAGATGGTTGAACAGCGGGTAAATGTCTCGCTGGGCCTGTCCCGTGTCCGCGTAGGCCGTCTGGATGAGGTCGGCCAGTTGATCCTTGACACTGGCCGTGGCGTCACCGGCGCGCACCGCCGCCGCCAGACCCGCCAACAGGCCGTCGCGGGCCGTGCCGACCTCGGCCAAAAGGGTCTCGATACTGTTCGGCTGCACTTCGACGCTGAACGCCTCGGTGGCGCGCGCCTCCAGATGATGGGCTTCGTCAATGATGAGGTGGTGATGCTCGGGCAAGATGTGGTTTTGGGTTGCCATATCCGACAGCAGGAGCGCATGGTTGACGACGATAATGTGCGCGCCCTCGGCCTGCTGGCGCGCGCGGAAAAAGAAACAGGAGCCCTGCTGGAAATAGGGGCACGATTGGGCGTTGCAGGTTTCGTCGGCGCAGACGTCGCCCCAGACGGCTTCCTCTTCGTAGGTCAGCGAGAGCTCGGCGCGGTCGCCGGTGGTGGTGGTGGGAAGCCATGCCAAGATGCGCGCCAGCACCCGGATTTGCATCGGTGACTTGTGCGGCTGTTGTTGGAATTGCTCAAAGCGGTGGCGGCAGAGGTAGTTGCTGCGGCCTTTCATCACGACCGCGCGAAAATCGAGACCGAGAATCTTTTGCAGATCGGGGATGTCCTTTTCGATCAACTGATCTTGCAGGTTGATCGTGTTGGTTGAAACGACGATCGGCCTTCCGTTGGCCACGGCGAAATGGATCGCGGGCACCAAGTAGGCCATGCTCTTGCCGGTGCCGGTGCCGGCCTCGACGAGCAGGTGCGTGTCATTGTCAAACGCCTCACAAACGGCTTGCAGCATCTGCACCTGCTGGTCGCGCCGCTCGTAACCGGCGAACTGCTCCGCGAGCGCGCCGTCCGCGTCAAACAGGCCCAGGATTTCATCGCCGTCGAGCGCTTGATGATGGAGCGCGGGGCGCAGAGCCGGGGGCGGGTTATGAGCATCGCCGTCCAGCACCAGCAGGCGGTTGTTCTTGATGGCGCCCTTAGCCCGCAGTTGCGCGCCAATCGAAGCGCCGCTGAAGGCGCTGCGACCAGCCGAAAACCGCAAGACCTCCTTGAACACATCGCGCAGTCCCCAGTGGCTGCCCTGCGCGGCGCGCACGATTTCGTTCAGCGTGTTCGTGTCGAGTTGGGCGGCGCGCTGGCAGAGCGCCAGAAAGAGCCGCATGGCCGCCTGCGCATCGGCCAGCGCGCGATGGTTATCCGGCAGAGGGATGTCTAACTCGGCGGCGAGTTGTTTGAGCGAATAGCGCGCGGCATGGGGCATGACGATGCGCGCCAGTTCATCGGTGTCAACCGTGGGGTTGGTCAGCAAGAGATTTTGCTGGCGCATGAAGGCGATGTCGTGTTCAACGCTGTGGCCGACGACCGGATGCTCGCCGACAAAGCGCGCGATGTGCCGCCCTACCTGCTCGATACGCGGGGCGGTGCGAACGTCCTCCGGCTTGATGCCGGTCAGCCGCTCAATCTTGAGGGGCAGGTCGCGGCCGGGGTTGACGAGAGACGACCACGAATCCAATATCTGGTCGCCGCGAAACTTCACCACGGCGACCTCAATGATGCTGTCGCTCTCCGAGTTGAAACCGGTCGTTTCAGTGTCGAGGGCGACGTAGGTTTTATTCAACGGAAAAGAACTTTCTAGGCTGATAGCCGATGGCGGATGGCCGATGGCTGATGGCCGATGCGGTTTGCTATTTGCTATCTGCCATCGGCTATCGGCTATCGGCTATCGGCTATCGGCTATTCGCGAGCGATCATTGGGTTAGAAATGTGCGCAAGGCGCGCTCGACATAAATCTTGCTCATCTTCTTGCGGTAGCCGTGCGCCATGTCGGTGTTGTCCAACGGCTTGGCGGGCTTGTAGGCGGCTTGCGCGACGGCATCTATCAACTCCGGCGTCAAGCGCTGGCCGAGCAACATCTTTTCGGCGTCGTCGCACTCCATCGGGTACGATTGCACACCGCCCAGCACAACGCGCGCATGGCGCACCGTGCCGTCGCCGTCCTGTCGCAGGGCCACGGCCACGCCGAGAATCGGGAAGTCAAACGAGCCGCGCCGCCGCAGTTTGAGATAGACCGAGCGCAAACCCTTGGCGGGCGGAATAATCACCTCCGTGAGGATTTCGTCCGGGGCCTTGGCGAGATATTCCATGCCGTCGTCACGATAGAGGGCGCGCGCCGGCACGACGCGCTCGCCCTGCGGGCCGACGAGACGCACGGATGCGTCGAGCGCAATGGTCCCAGGCGCGGTGTCGGTTGAGGAGACGGCCCAGCAACGCGACGAGCCGGGGGCGACCAGACAGATGTCTCCGTCCTTCTTCATGCAGAAGCCGATAGATTTGCGCCAGAAATAAGACTGGTTGTAGTAGTTGCAACGGGTGTCCAGACAAAGGTTGCCGCCATAGGTGCCCATGTTGCGCAGTTGGGGTGTTGAGACGAGCGCGGCTGCTGTCGCCAGCGCTGGATGCACCTGACGGATCAGCGGATGGCTGGCAACCTGCGTCAACGTCAGCCCGGCGCCAATGCGAAAGCCGCGTCCATGCTCGGCGCTAAACTCGTTCAATTCCGGCACCCGGCGCAGACCAATCAGGTGTTTCGGCTCAAACTGGCGGCGCTTCATGTTAGGATAAAGGTCGGTGCCACCCGCGACATACATCGCGTCCGGGCCGTGAGCGGCCATCATCTGCGCGGCTTCGGTCAACGAGCGAGGAGACCAGTAGGCAAACGGAGGCAGGCGGAGCATGGCTTACAACAACAGTTCCATGAGGATGATGTCGCGCGGCTGGCCGCCGGTGAGCGAGGTGGCCGCACTCTCCCGATTGAGGCGGCCAGTCTCTTTGAATGCGTGCGAGCGGTAAAGCCGGATGGCCGGCGTGTTGATGGCGTTCACTTCGAGTTGGAGCTTCGTGACGCCTTGCATGTGCTTTGCCCAGCGGATGACTTCATGGATCAGCGCATGGCCCAACTGCTGGCCGCGAAAGTCCGCTTGCACATACATGCCCCAGACTCGCGCGGTTTGAGCGAACTGTTCGCCGGATGGCCGCGCGTTGCCCGGAGCCTGCCGACGGGTCAGCCCGACCATGCCAACCAGCTGGCAGTCGTTGTCCGCGACCAGAATCACCTCGTCCCGCGACTCGGCGCACCGCCGCACGCGGTCCTGCGCTTTCGCGGCGGGAAGTTCCGACCACTGCTCAAGGGTCACACCGAGTTCGTCTTCGTAGGTCGTTGCGAAGGCTTCGGGGTGCAGGCGCGCCGCTTCCTCATGCAGGGCCTGATATTGCGGCCAGTCTTCCGCGCGGATGGGGCGAACGAAGGTCATCGCGTCACCAGCGGGCTGGCCTCTTTGACCTTTAGTGGCAGTGGCGGCACCTTGAGCGGGGGCGGGAATGCATAGTCGGGTATGCGCTTAGGGCCGATGCGCGGCTCCTCGTGACGGGCCTTGAGTTCAAGCGCCTTCAGGATTTTCTCCGGGGTCGCCGGCACCTCGTCAATCCGCACGCCGAGCGCGTCGTAGATGGCGTTGGCAATCGCCGGAATCACCGGCAGCAGCGGCCCTTGCCCGGACTCCTTCGCGCCGAAGGGGCCGTTGGGGTCGAGCGTTTCGACGAGGATTGTGCTCATCTCCGGCGTTTCGAGCGTGGTGGGGCTTTTGTAGTCGAGCATAGACGGAATCTTGTGCAGGCCCTTGCGGAAGACCTGTTCCTCCATCATGATCTCGCCAAGCCCCATATAGGCGCTGCCTTCGACTTGCCCGATGACTAGCAGGGGATTGATTGCCTTGCCGGTATCGTGCGCCAACGTGAGCTTATCCACCGTGTACTCACCCGTTTCCGGATCGCACGTGATTTCGGCAATGCACGCGCTGTACGAGTAGGCCGGGGTCGGGCCGACACCGGAGCCTTTATACTTGCCATGCGTGATGGCCGGCGTGTATGAGCCCACGGCGCCCAGCGTGCCGTGCCTGGCTTCAGCCATCTGCACGACCTCCACGAAGGGCAGGACGCGGTTCTCATCGTCCTCGCAGGTGATGAGCCGGTTTTTGGCGCTCAGGCTTTCGGGCGGCACGCGCAGTTTTTCGGCGGCGACCTCGAACAAGATTTTCCGGAGCTTCGTGGCGGCCTCGATGGCCGCGTTGCCGGTCATGAGCGTGACCCGCGACGAATAGGAGCCGAGGTCCACCGGCGTCAGGTCGGTGTCGGCGGTGATCACGCGGATGTCCTTTGGCTCGATGCCCAGCAGTTCGGCCACAATGTAGGCCAGCACCGAATCGCTTCCTTGCCCGATGTCGGTTGAGCCGCAGAAGACCGCCACGCCGCCGCCGCGGTCAATCTTGATCTGCACGCCGGAGTGCGGCATGTTATTCCAGTAGATGGGCAGGCCCGCGCCGCTAATGTAGGAGGAGCCGGCAAGGCCGATGCCGCGCGGGCGGGTGGCGGGTGAGGGTAGGGAGTAGGGCTGTTTCTCGGCCCCCGGTCGCGCTGTTGCGTTACCGGCGCCTCGTTCGCTCGTCAGCGTGCGCGCAGCTTCGCCCTGCTCGGTATGGGTCGTGCGCCACGCGCTCTCCGGCTTGCGTTTCTCTGCCCAGCCGGATGCCTTCACGACGGCGTCGAGACACTGGCCCAGACCGTTGGTCGTGACGTGCAGTTGATTGATGGTCATGCTGTCGTCGGGGACAATGTGCGCGCGGCGCATGGCATACGGGTCAAGCCCGAGGTCGTGGGCAATCTTATCCAGATGCACTTCCAGCGCAAAGCGCGGCTGGGGTGTGCCATGACCGCGCTTGGGGCCGCACGGCGGCTTATTGGTGAAGACGCGCAAGCCGCGGAAGCGGTACGCGGGGACGTCGTAGGTGACCGTTTGCAGGGCGCCGGTATAGTAGGTTGAGGCGACGCCGTAGGAGCCATAACCGCCGCCGTCCAGAAACGACTTGAAATCCATGGCCGTGATGCGGCCGTCGTTCTTGACGCCGGTCTTGATCCACATCAGCACCGGATGACGACCGCGGTGAGCGTAAAACACTTCCTCGCGCGTCAACGTGATTTTCACCGGACGGCCGGTTTGTATCGCCAGTTTACAAACGATGATTTCGTGGTTGAACGGATCGGACTTGCCGCCGAACCCGCCGCCGTTGGGCGTGGCAATGACGCGGATGTGCGCGCGCGGGATTCCCAGAGTCTTCTCCAACGCCCGGTGGAGGTAGTGCGGCGTCTGGGTCGAACTCCAGATGGTCAGTTTGCCGTCGGGGCCAAAGGTAGCCATAGACGAGTGCTGTTCCAGCGGCAGGTGGGTATTGCCCTCGAAATAGAACATGTCTTCGCGCACGTAGTCGGCCTGCGCGAAACCGCCATCCACATCGCCAAACTCCAGCGAGACCTGCTTGTGCACGTTGCGGTTGTCGCCGTAGTCATGGATCGGCACGTCACTGCGCTTAAGCGCCTCCTCGATAGACATGATGGCGGGCAACGGTTCGTAGTCCACCTCGATCAAGTTCAGCGCCTCTTCCGCCGTTTGCTCATCGGCGGCGGCGACGGCGGCTACCGGATCGCCAACATAGCGCACTTTTTCGAGCGCAAGCGCTTCCTCGTCTTGAGAGACCGGAAGGATGCCATATTTGACCGGCAGGTCATGGCCTGTGATGACCGCGAAGACGCCGGGCAGAGCCTGCGCCTGATGAGGGTCTATGCCCCGGATGCGCGCGTGCGGCCACGGCGAGCGCAGTAGCTTGCAATAGAGCGTGCGCGGCAGAACGAGGTCATCGGCAAAGCGGGTTTGCCCCGTTACCTTGTCCCACGCATCCACTTTGGGCAGTGGATGGCCCACAACATTGAGATGGTTGGTCATCGTCGTCAATTCAACGCAAAGGTCAGGCCCACAAAGGCCACCCACGAAATGAGCACCGGCACCAGCGCGCGGATGCTGACCTGCGCCTCCTGGTACTTCTCCGCGGCCGAGATGCTGGAGCCATAGATAGA
>JACQEC010000217.1 GCA_016200765.1 Chloroflexota bacterium
GCCGGTGCAGGAGGCGATCTTCCACTGTACTGCGCAGGCGTGCCGGGCGTTGGGCTTGCGCGAGGGGCCGGTGCACGCCGAACTGCGCGTGAACGAGCAGGGGCCCTGGGTGGTTGAGGTCGCGGGGCGCTCGATTGGCGGACTGTGCTCGAACATCCTGCGCTTTGGCACGAGCATGTCGCTCGAAGAGTTGATTTTGCGGCAGGCGGTGGGAATGGAGATTGAGTCGCTGAACCGCGAGGAGCGCGCGGGCGGCGTGATGATGATCCCCATTCCGGGCGCGGGACTCTTGAAATGTGTCGAGGGGCTGGAGCAAGCGCAAGCGGTGCCAGGCATCGAGGAGATTGAGATCACGGCCAAGCTGGACAATCGCATCATGCCACTGCCGGAAGGCTCCAGCTATCTGGGCTTTATCTTCGCGCGGGGGGAGACACCGCAAGTGGTCGAAGCGGCCCTGCGCGAGGCGCACCGGCACCTGCGGTTCACGATTGTGCCGGAGATTTACCTCGCGCGCCGGTAGGGGCGCAAGGACGTTGCGCGTGAGCGCGTTCCGCGTTGGTTCCGCTTGTAAGACCGTCAAAACGCATTAACGCAAAACGCGGAACGCTTGCCCATCGCGGTGAGGCCGACGACAGGCACAAGACGGCTACTTTTTTTGCTGGGGCGGGCCGCCACCTTTGGTGGGCGCGGCGGGGTCGCCTTTGCTGGCCCCGGCCGGTTCCGGCTCGCTTCCTTCGGGCGTCCAGCCTTCGGGCATGCGCGCCTCGTCGGCGAAGAGAAAGCGCTCCATCTGCTCGCGCAAGAACTTCTGGGCCTCCGCGTCCAACAGGTTCAGCCCATAGTGGTTAATCAACAGCACCGATTGGGCTTTCCACTGATCCCAGGCGTCTTTTGAGATTTGCTCAAAGATGCGCTTCCCCAACTCGCCGGGGACAGGCGGCCGGTCGAGACCCGGCAGTTCGCGGCCAAGTTTGTAGCACTTCACCATACGGGCCATAGGGGTTCCTTCATCATCAGCGTGGTTTCGCTTTGCATCGCGTGCCTGCGGCGACAGTGAGAGCATACCAATCTCTGCCAAGAATGTCAATCGCTTTCGCGGTCGATAATTCCCGCCGCGAGAGCGCGTGAAGTTCCGATATTGGCCGCCGGTTCGGCCGCGCCCCTGATCACCCATGAGCCTGCGCGTCATCTTTATGGGCATGGAGGGCGAGTTTTCGGCCATCCCGCTGGAGCGGCTGATGGCTGCTGGCGTGGAGGTCTGCGCGGTCGTTCTGCCTGCTATGGCGGACGGTCCGGCCCCGGCCATACGCGCTCTTGCGCCACCGCGACGCCCCGCCGCAAACTTGCTCGTGCAGACGCGCGCTGTTCAGCGCAACCTCACCCGCATCGCGTGGGACGAGCGCATCCCGCTCTATGAGGTCAGCCGCCTGCGCGACCCGCAGGCGCTGGCCGCGCTCGCGGCCTTTAACCCGGATGCGATCCTCGTCGCATGCTTCCCTTATATCCTGCCCCAACGCCTGCTGGACGTGCCGCGGCACGGTTGTTTCAACCTGCACCCTTCGCTGTTGCCGGCCCTGCGCGGCCCGGCTCCGCTGTTCTGGACGTTTCACGAGGGCTGTGCGCCGGGCGTCACCGTGCATCGCATGAGCGCGCGGGCCGACAGCGGCGAGATCGCGGCGCAGAGGGCGCTCGTGTTTCCGGACGGCCTCGGCTACGGCGAGGCCGAGCGTCTGTGCGCGCGCGCCGGGGCTGATCTGTTGGTGGAGGTGTGTCGCGCGCTAGAGCACGGCGACCTGAACCTGCGCCCGCAGGACGAGCGGCAAGCCAGCGCCTTCCCCTATCCGGCGCGCGAGGATTTTGTGGTGACGCCGGCGTGGACGGTGCGGCGCGCGTTTAACTTCATTCGCGGCGTGGCCGACTTCGGCGGGCCGGTGATGATCGAGGTGGGCGGGCAACGGCTGGCGGCGCTGGACGCGGCCACCGGCGCGTCGCCCGATGGCGCAGACTGGCTGGCGGTGCCTTGCGCTGATGGGGTGCTGTCCGTGCGGGTAGCGCGGGGGTAATTCGGGTTGGACGCAACTTTACAATGCGCTTCACTCTACAATTACAACATCCCAAGGGTTGAACTGGATCACTGACATATCATGGCAGAATTAGTGTGGAGATAGCCAAATGAAACGACACCAATCGCCAACCAGAGTTTTACTTTTTGTCGGATTTCTGGGCGCAGTCGTATTCGGTGTTATGTCCTTTAGCTTCTTCGCGTCACTTACACCAAATGATGCACCATCATTCAATACGGGGTCAACTGTAAGTGTGATGCTTAGCCCAACGGCAACCGCGTGGTATGACGATCCACGGATTCCGCCTGCGGATCGAGAAGTTTACAAACGTTTGCCTCCCGAAAAGCAAATTTATTTTCAGAGAGA
>JACQEC010000218.1 GCA_016200765.1 Chloroflexota bacterium
GTGCTCGGCGGTGGAGCGGGTAGGCGCATCGGGCGTGTGCACCACGCAGACGCCGTGACGGGTGGCGTCGGCCAGCACGATGTTGTCAATGCCAATGCCGGGCCGCCCGACGACTTGCAGGGTTGGCGACTGGGCCAGCGTTGCATCGTCAATCTGCCAGTTGCTCCCGATGACGATGGCGTGGGCTGTGGCAAAGACTTTGCGCCGTTCCTCGTTATCCGCGGTCAGCGGCCCGACGATGTGATGCTCATGCTTCAGAATCGCCAGTCCATCGGGGTGCAGTGAGCTTTCCAGTAAGACGGTTTTCACAAGTCGTGACTCCTGATGAGATTTGGGATAGGGGCGACGCGGCGCCCGCTGAAAGATGTGACGGGTGACGTGTGGCGAGTGACGCAACAGCGGCGACAGGGGGCGCAAGAGCAACGGCCGGAGGCCCAGAAACAGCCCGTCACCCGTCACTCGTCACCTGTCACCCGTCTGCGTGCCCGCTTCGCCCTTACGTCACAACAGCGCGTGAGCGCGTCAACGCTTTAAGGGTCGCGTCAATCCGGTTCAAGCCGGTCTTCAGGTACGGCTCGCGCGGGCCGTAGCCGATCCGCAGGTAATGGTCCATGCCGAACTGGTCGCCCGGCACAATCAGCACGCTCTGGTCGCGCCGCAGAATCTCCGCCAGCTCGGACGAGTTCACATCCAGATGATATTTGAGGTAGGCAATCGCTCCGGCGCGCGGCGGCACGAGGCTGAACAGGTCGCCGTGCTCCTCAATCCACCCTTCAATGATGGGGTAGTTCTTCTGCAGGATCGTGCGCGTGCGCCGCAGGATGGCCTCGCGGTTGCCGTCGGCCAGCGCCAGACAGGCCAGTTGGTCGCTCACGATGCCCGGTCCAATCGTCAGGTAGTCGTGATGCATCCACGAGCGGGCAATCTGCTCCTTGGGGGCGATGATCCAGCCGATGCGCAGGCCGGGCAGAGCGTAGGCTTTGCTCAAGCCGTTGACGATGATGGTCTTCTCATACTGCCCCCAGAAGCTGCGCGTGGTCACGCCGTCGCGCTCCGCGCCCTGATAGACCTCGTCGCACAACAGCCACGCGCCGCTGGCGCGCGCCGCGGCGATGATCGCGTCCATCGCCGCCGGTTCCAGCACGGCGCCGGTCGGGTTGTTCGGGTTGCAGACGGCGATCAGTTGGGTCTGGGGCGTCACGGCGCGGCGCAGTTCGTCAAGGTCGGGTTGCCAGCCCAGCTCGGGCTTCAGGTGAAACGGGCGGATGCGGCCGCCAAAGCCGCGAGCCGCACCCCAGATTTGCATGTAGTTCGGCAGCATCAGCGCGACCTCGTCGTCGGGCGCGACGAGGCTCCAGACCGAGACAAAATTCGCCTCGGACGAGCCGTTGGTCACCAGCACATTCTCCTCGTCCGCGCCGGGATAGAGCCGCGCAATCGCGCGCCGCAGTTCCAGCGTGCCGTTGGACTGCGACGTAGGTGGATTGCCAGCGTTCCATGGCAAACGGTTCAAGGTTCATGGCGCTCCGGTGTATGCTCCCAGTGGGCGATGCGCTTGACGCTGATCTGGATGACCGGGCGGTCTTCCAGTTTCGCCAATTCGTATTGCGGGTACTTCTCGCGCAGTAAGCGGATGGCCTGCGTATGAACGCGGCCGCGCTGGATGATGCGCGCGATGCCGTCTATGCGCACCCAGGCCAACTGGCCCCAGTCTTCGCTGTAATCGTCAACGATCAGCGAGACGGTGGGGTCGGCCTCGATATTGCGCACGCGCTTCAACTGCATCGGCGGCACGCGCTTGGGCTTGTCGTCCAGCGCGATGAACAGGCGCGCGCCATCATAGACGTAGACGACCGGCACCAGATGCGGTTTGCCGTCCACGGAAACGGTCGCCAGCCGGGCGACGCGGTGTTCTGCGATGAAGGCTTGAACGTTCATGCGGCTAGGTCGGCAGGGTGAAACCGCCGTCCACAATCAGGGTCTGCCCGCGAATCATCTGCGCGTCGCTGGTGCAGAGGAAGGCCACCACCTTCGCCATGTCCTCCGCCGTGACCAATCGCCCGGCGGGTGTGCGCGCCAGCCCTTCGGAAACCATCAGGTCGCGGCGCGGAAAATGCTTGAGCGCGCCCGTCTCGACGATGCCGCCGCTGACGGCGTTGACGACAATATTATCCGGCGCGAGTTCCAGCGCCAGATAGCGCGTCAGCGCCTCAATCGCCGCCTTGCTGGCCCCAATCGCGATGTATTCCGGCATGACGCGCGACGCGCCCAGCGACGAAATGGAGACGATGTATCCGCCGCCTTGCACCTTCATCAGCGGATGCGCCTGCTGGGCGCACAACAAGACGGAGCGCGCGTTGATGTTCATCGTCCAATCCCAGCCGCGCGCGTCTTGCTGAAGCGCCGGTCGGATGAAGCCGGAGGCCGCGTTGCAGATCAGGATGTCGAGCGCGCCAAACGCTTCCTTCACCTCGGCGAACATCTTGTCTATTTGCTCGGTTTCGCCGACGTTGGCCTTGATGACGAGCGCGCGGCGGCCCATATCCCGAATCTGCTGGGCGGTCTCCTCTGCCGATCCGCGGTTGCGGAAGAAATTCACGACCACATCTGCGCCCTCGGACGCCAACTGCAAGGCGATGGCGCGGCCAATCCCGCGGCCACTGCCCGTGATGAGGGCGATCTTGTTCTGAAAGCGCATGATCACTCCGTTACCGCGTTCACGCGCTCGCGCGTCAACGCTCTGGGGCATTGTAGCATTGAAACCGGCAGGCTCAAAGAGCCCGCGTCATTCCCCGCACGCCTGTTGCAAAGTCCGATGCGGGCAGGGGCAAGCCCTGCCCCTACATAAAGGCACAAAACACAAGGCACTTCAAGCAACCTTGTAATCGCCGTACATTCCCCGCGGCTCAATCAGCCGCATACTCATCAGCAGACTGCCTACCAGCACCGCCAGCACCACCACGAACATGCCCGTAAAAGAGAAATAGTCAATCAACAGCGCGCCGACCAGCGGCGCGATGAGCAGGACGCCGCTCAAGGTATTGGTCAGCCCCACGTACGTCACCCGCTCCTGCGGGGGCGCCAATTCCAGCACATAGTTGATGAAGCCGAGAATGCCGCTGCTCTGCCCGACGCCGATGGCGACGAAGACCACCGCGTAGAGCCACGGCGCAAACGCCCCGGACGTCAGGCCGGTGAAGAACAAGAACAGCGCCAGCGCCGGCGCCAGCGTTTGCAACGTGAGCGAGGCGATAATCACCGCGCGACTGCCGGAGCGCTCGCTAAGAAAGCCCAGCACCGACCCGGCCAGTACCGTGCCGGCAACCTGCGCCGAGACGAACAGCCCGACGCTTTCCGGCGGGAACTTCAACTGGTCGGTGGCGAAGATGATGTAGAACGGCAGGGCCATGTTCGCCATGCCAGCCAATAAGCGCACCGCGGTGAGGCGGGTGAAGTTCGCGTCATGGCGCAGGACGCGCCACAAAACCGGCAGGTACTCGCGCAGGGGCAGGCGGTTTTCTGAAACCGGCTGAATGGCCTCATAGATGAACAACTCCCAGCCCCACGCGACCATCGCGCCTGTGCCGGCAATCGCGAAGCAGAGCGCGTAGTTGAACGGGAAGCCCGGCCCGTCCGGCGAGAGGATCGCCTTGACCACCTGCCCCGCGCCAATCGCCAGCAGGCCCATAATGATCTGCGCGCTGCCCATCATCCGGCCGCGCCGCGAGGGCGGCACCGATTTGCCCATGATGTCGAACCACGGCACGGTCGCGACCGCGTCGCCGAGGTTAAAGGCGGTGAACAGCAGGTAAAACACGGTCAAGATCAGCGCGCCGTCCTGACCACGACTGACCACGAGGAACAGCGCCAACAACCAGAAGATCGGCCGGTAGAATAGGCCGACCGCGAGCATGAACGGCTTCTTGCGCTCGCGGTGCGCGATGAGATTGGAGACCAGCAGTTGCGGCAGGAGGAAGCCCCCCATCTGAATGGTGGAGACCAGACCAATCAGAATCGGCGAGTCCGTGAAATGGCGCACGAAGGTCGGCATGACCGTGGTCTGTCCGGCGAACGTCATGCCGACGCCCCAGCAGATAAAATCGCCCGCGAAGGCGAGCATGGTAATGAGGGTTTTGCGGTCCGATTCCATAGGGTTTATTGCGTGGGCGCGCGCTTTCCATATAATCACCTTGCAGAACCCCGACGCATGGTCCTGCAAACGGTGCTCGATTAGTATAAGCGAATTCGGCGGCGACTCCAATCTCAAGCGGGGGGCGCGGGGGCATCGCGCAGAATCGCCGGAGATGTGAGGACGTTGCGCGTGAGCGCGTGAACACGAAACCCGCAGCGCTCAACGGGTTCTTGCGCCCGTCCAGACCGGCCCGCGCGCAGCGTAGCACCGCAGGCGGTTAGAAACCGCCTGCTATGAATAGAAAACCCGCTGAAGCGGGTTGAAGCCTGTTCACTAACTCACCTTACGCAGCCAGGCGAACAGGTTGCAATTCACGCAGCGCAGTGAAGGCGGTCTGTAAAGCCTGGAGATAGAGTTTTGCTTTGAGGGCGAAGTGATTGATCTGGGTGCTGACCTTCAACATCTCGAGTTTGAT
>JACQEC010000222.1 GCA_016200765.1 Chloroflexota bacterium
AAGCCGCTGGATGCCGAGCGCGTGGCACTGCTCGAGGCGCTGGGCCGCGTGCTCGCAACCGACATCGCCGCCGACGCGAACATCCCGCCCTTTGACAACTCGGCCATGGATGGCTATGCGGTGGTGGCTTCCGACACGGCGCGTCCACCGGTGTCTTTGCGAGTGATCGGCGATGCGGCGGCGGGCCAGATGACCGAGCGCGCGGTGACGAGCGGCGCGGCCATTCGCATTATGACCGGCGCGCCGATGCCGCCGGGGGCGGACGCGGTCGTGCGCTTTGAGCAGACCAGCGAGGGGCTTGGCGCGCAGGGGCACGGCACGAAGGATCGGGCGCAGGCGCAACGCGGTGCGGTGGTGCAGGTGTTTGCCGCCGTCCAGCCCGGAGACAGTGTGCGACGCGCAGGCGAAGACGTGGCCTGCGGTCAAGCCGTGCTGGCGGCGGGCGTGGTGATACGCCCGCAGGAGATCGGGCTGTTGGCGGCGCTGGGCCATGCCTCCGTTGCTGTGCATCGCAGGCCGCGCACGGTGATACTGGCGACGGGCGATGAGCTGGTCAGCATCCATGAACCCGTCACACCCGGCAAGATTCGGAACGTCAACGAGTACACGATGGCGGCGATGGTCAGGCGCTACGGCGGGGAGCCGATTTGCCTCGGCATCGCGCGCGACCAATTGGAGCATCTGAAGGCGAAGGTGAACGAAGGGCTGGCGCACAACCCGGACTTGATGCTCACCTCGGCAGGTGTTTCCGTTGGCGACTACGACATGGTCAAAGAGGTGCTGGCGGAGGAAGGACGCATGGAGTTCTGGTCGGTCGCCATCAAGCCCGGCAAGCCGATGGCGTTTGGACAGGCGCGCGGCGTGCCCTTGATCGGTCTGCCGGGAAACCCGGTGGCGGCGATGGTTTCGTTTGAGCAGTTTGTGCGGCCGGCTTTGCTAAAGATGGCAGGGCGGCGCGAGTTGCGTAAGCCGACCATCAAGGCAGTGGCGCAAGAAGAGATCCTGAACAGCGGGCGGCGGAGCTACGTGCGGGCGATTGTGGAGCGCCGGGGCCGTGATTACACGGTGCGCCCCGCCGGCGAGCAGGGTTCCGCAGTGCTCGTTTCGATGGTCAAGGCCAACAGCCTGCTGATTGTACCGGAAGGAGTTCAGCGCATTGAGGCAGGGCAACTCGTGGATGTGCAGATGCTGGACTGGAACGAGGAGCACTTCTAGCAAGAGGGTACCCCTATGACTCGTATCATCTGCCGATATGATGCGTGCATATTTTGGCGAGACTCGCTGTGTACTGCCAAAGAAATTGAGTACGATCCAGACCAGGGCTGTCTGACGGCGCAGGATCGCGACGAGTACGTGGGCTTGCTCGACGACGAAGAAGAGGAGTGGGACGAGGACGAAGAGCTCGAGGCTGACGAGGAAGCAAAGTTGGAGGAGGACGAACCGGACGAAGAGGAACTCGAGGAAGATGACGACGAATTCTCACTCAACGGCGACGTTGAGGAGGACGAGGAGTACGAGGAAGAAGATCAATCATAAGCCGCCGTTGTTCGGCGTGCGAGTTCGGCACGGTTTCGGAATAACCGCCCAGCATCCTTCGACAGGCTCCCTTCGACAGGCTCAGGGCGGTTTCATTTGTCTGAAGAGGGGAACTGATGAGCAACCCGATTGTTGAGCGTTACATCGCTGAAAACCAGACCTCGCGCGCCCTGCACGAGAAGGCCGCGACCCTGATGCCCGGCGGGATAACCCACGACGTGCGCCGGCAGGACCCGTTTCCGCTGTACATCACGCGCGGCGCCGGGGCGCGCAAGTGGGATGCCGACGGGCACGAGTTGATTGACTACGGGATGGGGCATGGCGCGCTGATACTGGGCCACAACCACCCGGCGGTGACGCGCGCGGTCGCCGAGCAACTCCGTGACGGCACGCACTTCAGCGCAAGCCATCCGCTGGAGATTGCGTGGGCGGAGCGCGTCACGCGCTTGATTCCGTCTGCCGAACTGGTGCGCTTTACAGCGTCCGGAACCGAGGCGACGATGATGGCGATGCGGCTCGCGCGCGCGCACACGGGGCGCGAACACATCTTGAGGTTTGAAGGGCACTTCCACGGCTGGAACGATTACGCCAGCATCGGCTCGGCATCGCCCAGCGCCAACAAGATGCCGGGGATTCCCGAAAGCGTTCGCGACTCCATGCTCACCGTGCCGCACGATCTGAGCGTGGTCGAGGATGCGCTCAAGTCCGGCGGTGTGGCGGGCATCATTCTGGAGCCGACGGGCGCTTCGTGGTTCACGGTGCCACTGCCGGCCGGTTTCCTGCAGGGCTTGCGCGATCTGGCGACACGTTATGATGTGGTCCTGATCTTTGATGAAGTGATTGGCGGCTTTCGCTGGTCGCCGGGCGGGGTGCAGGCCAAGGTCGGCGTGACGCCTGACTTGACCACGCTCGCGAAGATTCTGGCGGGCGGCCTGCCGGGCGGCGCCGTGGCGGGCAAGCGCGAGATTATGGATCAACTGCGCTTCAGGGACAAGGCCTGGAATGTCGAGCACAAGATTCTGCACAACGGCACGTTCAATGCGAATCCCCTGTCGGCGGCGGCGGCGATTGCGTGCCTCGATACGATTGCCGACGGCAAAGTGCAGGCGTTCGCCGACGCGCAGGCCGCAAAATTGCGCGCGGGATTTAATCGGATTCTCAACGAATTGGAAGTGGAAGGCGCGGCGTGGGGCGAAAGCTCGGTCTTCCACCTGATTCTCGGCGTGCCGGTGCCGGCGCGGCCTGACGGTGACTTGCGAGACCCGCAGATGCCCGCCGATGTTCTTAAGGCGGGGTCTGCTCCAGTGATTGATCAGGCCCTGACGCTTGCGATGCTGGCGGAAGGCGTGCACATGGGCAGTCTCGCGCACGACGATGCGGTGGTTGACGACACCCTGCGCGCGTTCCGAAACTCGCTCGCGCGGATGCAAGAATTGAAACTTGTGTCGTAACTGCCCGCCGCGAAAGCGTAAGAGGAGACTCAATGATACGAGTAGTGCATTACGGACTTGGGCCAATCGGTGTGGGCGTGGCGCGCCTGATTGCGAGCCGCAAAGACATGCAGATCGTCGGCGCGATTGACATTGACCCACAGAAGGTCGGGAGGGACTTTGCGGAACTGCTGGGACGGTCCGAGCCGCTGGGGGTGAGCATCAGCGGCGACGCCCAGCGCGTGCTGACCACCAGCGGAGCGCAAATTGTGGTGTTGACGACCTCGTCGTCACTCAAGCGCATTACCGGCCAGATACGGCAAATCGTCGAGTGCGGCTCGAGCGTCATCTCGACGTGCGAAGAGCTGTCTTACCCGCCGGCGGGCAATGCCGACCGGGTGGCTGATCTGGACGCGCTGGCGAAAAAGCACGGTGTGGCGATCTACGGCACCGGCGTCAACCCGGGCTATGTGATGGATGCCCTGCCGTTGATGCTGACCGTGCCCTGCGCGGAGGTGAAGCGCATCCGTGTCGAGCGTGTGGTGGACGCCGGCAAACGGCGCCTGCCGCTACAGCAGAAAGTGGGCGCGGGCATGACCCGGCCGCAGTTTCAGCAGAAGGTGGACGACGGTTCCGTGCGCCATGTGGGACTGCGCGAATCCGCGACGATGATTGCCAACTCGCTCGGCTGGACATTGAGCCAGTACACCGAGCAGATCGAGCCGGTGATGGCCGAGCGAGAAGTGGTCACGCCGTATCTCACCGTGAAGCCGGGCGAGGTGGCGGGCGTGCATCAGATCGGCACGGGCTTTGTGGATGGGCAGGCGCTGGTCACGCTGGATATCGCGATGTACGTGGGGGCGCAAGAGGCGCATGACACGATATGGATTGAGGGCACGCCCAACGTGCAGACGACCATCATCGGCGGTCTGCACGGCGACGTGGCGACCGCGGCGATTGTCGTGAATTCCATCCCGCGGATCTTGAGCGCTCCGCCGGGGTTGTGGACGCCGAATGATTTGCCGATACCGCACTGGCGGCGGCCGTAGGGCGTGGCGGGTTGAGGGTCCCGCGTTGCGCGTTTACCGCCGAGGGCGCGGAATCAATTTTTGATTTCAGATTTGAGATTTTTCGCGCAGCGTGCCAATCTCAAATCTAAAATTACAAGTCTCGGCGTTCTCTGCGCAGGGCACCTCAAAAGTCTCTGGACAAGCTGGCAGGATTCCGCTCCTCGCTCGTGGCGGATAGCCATATCCGCCACTGAGGGCCGCTGGATTTGACAATCCAGCGGGAGCGAACTTCGTCACTAACAACTTTTGAGGAGCCCTGGTTCTCCGCGTGCTCGGCGGTGAAGGATGAGGTGCTAGAATTCTCGTTGGGTCAAGGAGGCGGCTAGCGAGAGCATGCGCTCGACCGCGCGTGTGGATGCTAGTGCGGAGGCGGGAATCTGGAGCAGGTTGGTGATCGCCTGCCGGTGGTGTTTTTCCACCTCCAAGCGGGCCTGGGCGCGGGTGCCGGCTTGATCCATCAATCGCATCACCTCGCTAACATCGCCATCGCTTATCTGGGCGCAGTTAAATAGTGACTGGATGGCCGCGGCGAGCGCGCCGCCTTGCGCCTGCGCGATCACAATCGGCAGGCTCTTCTTCTTCTTTCTCAAATCGGCTCCGGCCGGCTTGCCTGTGACCGCGCTATCGCCCCAGAGACCGAGGATGTCGTCGGTCATCTGGAACGCCATGCCGAGTTCCAGGCCGAATTGATGAGCGTGGGCGATCACCTCGTCGTCGGCGGTCGCAACGGCGGCGCCGATAGCTGTGGCCGCGCCGAGCAGGGCCGCCGTCTTGCCGGCGATCATCTGTCGGTAGTAGTCCAGCCCCGCGGTGGTCATCTCCTCGCCGCGCATGTCCAAATACTGACCCTCAACCAATTGAACACAGGCCCGCTGAAAGATGCCGAGACAGCGCAAGACGCGGTCGGCAGGAAGCCCGCGCCCGCTGATCCTTAGCAATTCGACCTGCGCCAGCGCGAAGAGCGCGTCGCCGGCGTTGATGGCCTGCGGAACGCCGACGAGCGCCCACAAGGTTGGCCGATGCCGCCGCGTGCGGTCGCCATCCTGAATGTCATCATGCACGAGCGAGAAGTTGTGCAGGATTTCAACTGCGGCCGCCGCCGGAAGCGCAGACTCGTAGCGGCCGGCGAGCGCCTCGCAGACGAGAAGGCAGAAGACGGGGCGCAGGCGCTTGCCTGTGTCGGCGCGCGCGGGTTGAAAGCGCTCGTCGGCCCAGCCCAGATGGTAAAGCATCATCTTGTAGAAGTCGGCCAGCGGGGGGTTCGCGCTCTGGACGGCGGAGCGCATCTCGGCGTCAACGGCCTGCAAGTAGGGGGAAATATCCGGCGACATTGGCATCGGTGCGACGGTAGGCGGGC
>JACQEC010000265.1 GCA_016200765.1 Chloroflexota bacterium
ATGAAGAGAAAACCCGCTGAAGCGGGTTGAGACCGGTTCGCTCACTGCGCTGCGTCACGGGCAACCGGGTATCACGCAGAATCGTCGGAAACGTGAGATCGTGTGCGTAGGGGCGAAGCAGCGCGTCAGGCGGCGGTCTTGCAACGTGGTGATGTCCACGCGCGGCTTCGCCCCTACAAGGCGCAGCCACGGCCAGCCCCCGATCCAGTCGGGGGCCAGCCATGCGGTTACCAAACAGCGTGCGGTGTGGCGGTTGCTCCGCCCCGACGAATCTGCGCTATACCCAAAGAAGGTAGAGCCGGGATGGATAGGCCCTTTGACAAAGGCCGGTGCGTCTGTGATAATTGTGCTATTCATGCAATTGCACGATTTATCCGAAGGGAGCACCCCTCATGGAAAAGACGGTCGGTGCTTTCGAGGCCCGCCGCAGTCTGGGCAAATTGATCGAAGAAGCCTACTATAAGAAAGATGCGATCATCATCGAGCGCTCCGGCAGGCCGATGGCGGTCATCGTCTCCATCGAAGACTATCAGACCTGGCAGAGGCTCGCCAAGGAGCAGGTCTTCACCTTACTGGAGACGGCTCAGCGGCGCAGTCAGGATGCGCCCGTGGCGAAGGTCGAGCGCGATGTGCGCGCCGCGCTGGCCGATTTGCGTCGCGAGAAGCGCCCGCGCAAACGGTCGGGGGCCTAGCCCGCTGGGCGTATGCGCGCCGTCTTGGATGTCGGCCAGTATGTGAGCGCGACCATCCGCGCCGACGGACACCCTGCCCAGGTGCTGGCGGCCTGGCGAGACGGCCAGTTTGAGCTGGTGAGGTCCCAGCCGATCCTGGACGACCTGCGACGGGTGCTGGCCTATCCGCGCATCCGCAAGTACCACCGTTTCAGCGACGAGGAGATTGCCCTGTTCGTGGACGCCTTGGCCCTGGCCGCCCAACTGGCACCAGCCCATCTGGAGTTGAGGGGGGTTCCGGACGACCCCACGGACGACAAGGTTCTCGCTTGCGCGGTCGAAGGTCAGGCGGAATACATCGTGTCCAGCGACCAACACCTGCTGAAGATGGACGGCTACGAGCAGATCGCTATCGTGCCGCCTCGTCGGTTTCTGGAGCGATTACGACATACCCCAAGCAGATGACCCCAGAATTTTGTGCCCCATAGCCGCTTACACTATAATCCACCTTTGAGCCCTGAAAGAAAGATTCCGCTATTGTGATTGCCCTCCCGAACCGCCTGGCCTTATTCGCCGATGCGCACGGCCACGTCGAACTGCTGCGGCAGGCTCTGCGCGTCTGCCGCCATGAAGAGGTTGAAGAGATTGTGCTGCTCGGCGATCTGGTTGACCGGTCGGATCAGGCCGATGCCTGCGCGCTGGAACTGACCGGCTGGAAGGTGTCGGGCGTGTTCGGCAACCACGAACAACAGATGGTCGGCGCGCTGGTCATCGGCGACGACCTTGGCCTGCGCCCCGAAACGATAGACCTGTTTATGGGACTCGAGCCGACGATCGTGATTGACAGCATCTGCTTTTGCCATGACGGCCCCCCGCGCGCCAACCACCACGACGCCGGCCACTTTTTCAACCCCGCCGCCGCGCCGGCGGTCTTATCCTACCACATCGTCTTTTCGGGGCATACCCACTTCCGCCATGCGCGCGACGAGCGCGGCCCGCTCGAACTGAGCACGAACAGCATCACCATCCACTCGCACCGGCACTACCTGATCAACCCCGGCGCGATGACGGCGGGGCAGTTCGCCATCTGGGATCGCGCGGCCGGCCTCGTGCGCTTTTTTACCGTCCGTCCCTAACCAACCGGAGACACGCCCGTTTCTTTGAGCGTCGGGCTGTCCTGGCCATACCGCGCGGACAGATGCTTTCGCGCAGGGAAATGACCCGTTGGCCTCTCACCCTTGAGGATAGAATTAGGGTAGAATGACCGTACGCAAGACAAAGATTGTGGCGACGATTGGCCCGGCCTCGAGCGCCGAGACGCAGTTGGAGTCCCTGCTCACAGCCGGCGTTGACGTCGTGCGCCTGAACTTTTCGCACAGCACGCATGACGAGCACGCCGAGGTCATCGAGCGCACGCGCCGCGTCTCGGAGCGGTTGGGACTGCCCGTGGCGATCCTGCAAGACCTGCAAGGCCCCAAGGTGCGCACCGGCCGGCTGGCGGGCGGCAAGCCGCTGATCGTGAAAGACCAGGCAACCCTGACGATCACGACGCGCGATGTGGTCGGCGCAGATAATCTCGTCTCCACCACCTACCAGAACTTACCGCGTGATGTCCAACCGGACGATTGCATTCTGATAGACGACGGTAACATCGAACTGCGCGCGCTGTCCGTCACCGCGCAGGATGTGGTCACGCAGGTCGTGCACGGCGGCGAGCTGGGCGAACACAAGGGCATCAACCTGCCGGGGGTTAACGTCTCGATTCCATCCTTATCGCCCAAAGATCGCGACGACCTCGCCTTCGGTCTGGCGCACGGGGTGGATTATGTGGCGATCAGTTTTGTGCGCCGCGCCGAGGACGTGATCGAGGCCAAGCAGTTGATCCAAGACCTGAACGGCGAGCCGGTGCCGGTCATCGCCAAGCTGGAAAAGCCGCAGGCGCTGGACAACCTCGAAGCCATCCTTGAAGTTGCCGATGGAGCCATGGTCGCGCGCGGCGATTTGGGCGTGGAGCTGTCGCCGCAGGAAGTGCCCATCGCGCAGAAGCGCATCATCGCCGCCGCCAACGAGCGGGGGCGCTGGGTGATTACTGCGACGCAGATGCTGGAATCCATGATCACCAACCCGCGCCCGACACGCGCCGAAGCCTCGGATGTCGCCAACGCCATCTTTGACGGCACCGACGCGGTCATGCTGTCGGCGGAGACCTCCAAGGGCGCATATCCGGCCTTGGCGGTGCGCACGATGGCGACCATTGCGCTGGAGGCTGAGCGGCATCTCGACCGCTGGGGGCTGTGGCGTGAGCGAAATGCGGTCACCGACGACGACGCGCGGGCGATTGCCAGCGCGGCCCGCGAGCTGGCCTACGAGCGCGCGGTCAAGGCGATCATCGCGTTCACGCGCTCCGGACGCACCGCGCGCCTGATGAGCAAAGAGCGCCCGGCCTGCCCCATCTATGCCTTCTCGCCGGACATCAAGGTCGTGCGGCGGCTGACGCTGGGCTGGAACATCACGCCGTTCAACTCGCCGTATGTGCAGACCGCCGAGGCGATGATCGCCAGCGCCGAAGAGGTAACGCTCTCGCGCGGACTGGTCGAGCGCGGCGATCAGGTGGTCTTTATCGGCAGTCTGCCGGTCACGGAACACGGTTCAACCAATTTTCTCAAGTTGCACCGCATCGGACAGTAGATTTCCTTCACAATAAGGCGGGACTACGATGCGTGGTCAAAAAAGACTATCAAAAACTATCATCGCCACAACATATAGCGGTACTACCTTATTGTGAAGCTTATCTAGTAGTTATCTGGATGAGGGAGGGAATCGCATGAAACAACGTATGACCCGTCGGGAATGGTTGAAATGGAGCGCGCTCGCGGGCGCGGGATTGGTCGCCGCGGCCTGCGGGCCGTTGAACGGGGAGGGAGATTCCGGCGCTAACACGAATCCGAGCGGGCAGAGCGGCGCCAGTTCCTCCACCGGCGCCAACGATGCGGCCGACCAGCGCGGCAGTGAAAACCCGGAGACAATCGGGCTGGGCAACTCGGTGAAGTATACCCGCAACGAGGATTTCTACGTCGTGGACATCGGCGCGGGCCACCCGGCGGTTGACGAAGCCTCGTGGCGGCTGACGCTGGACGGCGGGGTGGAGAAGCCGCTCAAGCTGTCGTTGGCCGAGCTCAAGCAGCTGCCCAGTGTGACGCAGACCCGCACGTTCGAGTGCATCTCCAACCCGGTCGGCGGGCCGCTGATCGGCAACGCGCTGTGGGTCGGCGTGCAGATGAAGCAGTTGTTGGCAATGGCGGGGATGAAGCCGGGCGCGAAAGAGTTGGTAGTGCGCGCCGCCGACGGCTTCCACACCAGCATCCCGATTGAACTGGCGATGCACGAGCACGCCCTGCTCGCCTACATGATGAACGGCGAGCCACTGCCGCGGGCGCACGGCTTCCCCCTGCGCTGTGTGTGGCCGGGGCGCTACGGGATGAAACAGCCGCGCTGGATCACGCGTATTGAGGTCATTGACAGCAATTATCGCGGCTTTTGGGAACAGCAGGGCTGGAGCAACGACGCGTTCATCAAGATCAACTCGCAGATACTCGCGCCCAAATCACGCGAGGTCATCGCTACCCCCACTTACACCGTGCGCGGGTTAGCCCATGCCGGGCTGGCAGGCGTCAAAAAGGTGGCCGTTAGCGCCGACGATGGCAAGACCTGGAACGAGGCCACGCTGATTCGCGGCCCGGAGCCGAAGCCGCTCGTCTGGACCGAGTGGCGCTACGAGTGGCCGGTGCCTGCCGACGGGCGCTACACGCTGATCGCCCGCGCCACCGACAACAACGACGGTCAGCAAGAAGGCATCGGCGACACGCTGTTGGGCGGCACCTTCCCCGACGGCACGAGCCGTATGCACGCGGTGACGGCGATTGTCAAGCGGGCGTAGGCTGTTGGGGCGGAGCCTACGAGCGGGTGCCGACTAGGAAGCGCGCCTGCCACGGGCGATAGACGCTGACGAACTTATCGCGGCGCAATACCTTCTCCCCTTCTTTGACGACACGGTTGACCACGACCGTCTTGCCGTCATAGGCAAAGTCCACCTGCTTGACCACGCCCACCGGCAGGGTCGGGTCGTTCTCGCGGATGTCCGGGCCATGCGGGATGACATTCGTGATCGTCGGCCCTTCCATCTCCACGGTGCGGTTGTTCTTCGTGCCAAAGAACTTGAAGGTAAGCGTGCTCTCCTTGAGGTTGACGCTGGGCTGGATCAGTAAATAGTTCGCCGTGTCGTTGACGAAGCGGAAATCCACCTGCGGAGCATAGACGGTCGCATCGAGGCCAATCGGCGGCTCGTAGTAGTGCACCGTATAGCCATGCGCCCAACGCTCGGTGATCGCGTAGCCGCCAAAAAACGCCGCGCGGAAGGCGGTGGTGGAGACCTGACAGACACCGCCGCCGATGCCGACCGCAGTCTGGTCGCCGACGATCACGTAGCCCTGCTCGTAGCCGTTAGCGTCCACCACGTCGCCGAGGTATTGGTCGAACGAAAACTCCTGGCCCGGCGCGAGAACAATCCCGTGAAATTGATTGGTGGCGACGACGATGTTCTGCACGCGCTCGGGGCTGGAGCCTTTAAAGGAAGTGGTGCCGGCGACAACCAACTCTTTGATGTTGAACTGGTCCGCATCTTCAAGGGCGATGACCGGCTTGATCGTCTTGACGACCAGCGGCACCACGCGATTCTCACTGGTCAACTGCTGCTTGATGCGCTGTACGGTGGCGGGCACATCGAGCGTGCGGCCCTGCTGGCTGGCGACGAGCGGGATGAGTTTGCCGATGCTTTCGTCGAAGTAAAAGCGAGCGTCGCGCGGCTTGCGCTCGACCTGCGCGGCGATGGCGTTCAGGAAGACCGTCAACTTCTGCTCGTCCACGATCAGGCCGAGTTGCGCCCCGCGGTCGCCCGCGACAGAAGAGCGCACGCTGACGAGGGAAGCCAGCATCGCGCTGTCAAGCGTCCACGCGCGCTCTTGCGGCACTAGCGCCACGGCCAACCCCGCCGCGCTCTTGCCGGTTTCCAGCCACGCCGGCTCGCTCAACGTGAGGCGGATGGGCGCCGCAAGGATGGCGCGCAACTGCGCCGGCACATCGCCGGCCTCGCGCACCACAGGCGGCACCTCATTGACAACCAGCTCGATTTCGTCGCGTGGGTTCAATGGCATGGCGCGGCGAATACGCTCGATGGTCTCGGTCACGTCGAGGACGCGCCCGGTGACGGACGGCTCGCTGAAAACCTGCAGGCCGATTTGGTAAACCCGCGCATCGCGCGGCGCGCGCTCGCTCTGGCGGGCCAGCCGCCGGAGCGCGACCTGCGCCGCGCCTTCGTCAAACGACCACGCGCCGCTGATAGACCGGCCGTTGAGCATCAGGTCGAGTTGGTCAAGCAGATTCTCGGCCCAGTTCTCCCCGCGGCCCAGCGCCAACGCGGCGTCGAGCAGTTGCGCGTCATCGTAGCGAATGCCCAATTCGGCGGGCGTCAGGAAGTAACGCTGGTCGCCATCGCGCAAGGTGTACGTGCCGGAGAGACCGGCCAGCCGCGCACGCACCGCGTTGTTAGCCTCGTCGAGCGTGAGGCCGCCAACGTCGAGGCCGGCGAGGCTGACGCCCGGAAAGATGCGACCGGCGTAGGTCTTCTGATATGCCGCGACAGACCAGACGCCAAGCGCGCTCAACAACAGGCCAGCCAGCACCAGCAGGCGAAAGAGCTTCATGCTGTTATCCTAACGCTGTTCAGGCACACCAACGCGCGCCACGACAAACTTACCGGTCAATATGGTCTAGGCTGTGCCCAGCGTTCATGGCACGGAAAAGTCTTTGGTGATCGCCGGCAGGAACACCTTGAGCATGTCTGTGATGCCGTTGAAGAAGCCGGCGGCCATGCTGTAACTTCCCCCGCTGGCTCCGCCGCTGCCCACCGGCACAATCGCGCCGCTCATGGCATACGCGCTGCCACTACTATAGGTTGCGCCGCCGCCAGTGACGGCGCTCCAGCTCAAGTCGTACCCACCGCCGCTCTGCGCAACCACGGCGGGCGCTCCACGCTCGAGCGTCAGCGCGAAGGCCAGGATAAGCAGAGCACCTAATGGGATGATTCGTCGTCTAGACATCTGTTCCTTGGGATGAACCTTTCAGGAATTTGAAACTATTTTCCTTTGCCAGAACGGCGAAAGGCAAGCGCGGCGAGCAGTCCAGCCAGCACGTACACTCCCCACGAGTCAGGCAGGGCAATGCCTGCCGTGCGCGACGGGGCGCCGCCGGCCTGCACGGCTTGCTCCAGCGCGGCGAGGCGGGATTCGATGGCGGCGTTCTGCTGCTGCTGGGTTTGTTGGCTTGCTTCCAGCGCGGCCACGCGCCCCTTCAGCGCCGCGATCTCGGCGTCCTGTTTCTGCACAATCTGGGATAGGCCCTGAATAGCGGCCAGCGCCACGCCTTCACCATCAATCGTCGTGATGGTCCGCTCGTCCTCGCCCACGCCGAAAGCCGCGAAGAAATCCTGCGCGGTCGGGCCGATGTGGCGGATGGACGCATCCTGCGTCTTGTAGCTCCACGTCTGAATCGGAATGGAGTTCAATTGCGCCAGCACGTCGCGAGTGTCCACAGGCTCAAAGTTCATCTTGGCGTTGCGGTCGCTCAACTGCGACCACGTGCCGGAGCCGGTGCGCAGGCTGGCGCCGGTGGTGGCGTTCACGTCGGTGTTGAGCGTGATGCCGCCGGAGGCGCGCACTAGGAACTGGTTGACACTGGTCGAGGAGAAGTTCAGCGAGTTGTTGTCGGCCCAAACAAACGCGCCGTTGTGCAGAGCCAGCGCCTGCTGGCCGGCGGCGAAACTATATTGGCCCTTGGCCTGATTGCTCGCGCCGCCCGGAACGGTCGCGCCCTGCGCGGTAGCCTGATTGCTCGAGCCGCCGCTGATGGTGGCGGCGAAGCCTTGTACGACGTTGCTATTGCCGCCGCCCACTGTCCCGTACTGGTTGTTGGCCTGATTCGCGTTC
>JACQEC010000266.1 GCA_016200765.1 Chloroflexota bacterium
ACGCCAACGGGAGGGGCGTCACCTCCCGCGTCGGGTCCTGAAACATTCGCGCAGTCTGCGTCATCAGCGCTATCGCCGGCGGCTCACCGCTTAACTTAATGCCATTGGGCTTCAGCCGGTGCGATGGCTTGCTGACCTGTCCGGCTGAAGCCTGCCCTCCAACCGACAAGCGCCTTGTGCGACATCTCCTTCAAGTAGCGGGGAGATGGCTTCGCTTTGCGCGCAATGACATCATTGCGTAACGTGAGTTATAATTTAGCGGGCGGGGATTGGCGAATAGGAAGTCGGTCACCAGCCCGCGTTACGGCTGTACGGTTGAGACCACGCGCGGGAAGAATTCGCCGTCCTGCGGAGGGCCGGGGAAGCGGCCTCGCGGGGAGATGACGACGACGCTGGTCGTCAGCCGTTTGACGGTGAGGCTCTGCACGTTGCCCACCAGAATGTCAGGCTTATCTTGTTCGTCTATCTTTCCGTCGCCATTGGTGTCGCGCGCGAATACCTCGTACAGCAGATCGCGTGAGTCGGGCGTCCAGGCGAGGTGCCGCAGGACAATCGGGCTGGGCGCGAAATCCACTTTGCGGCCATCCAACCCCGCGACGTGCAGGGTGTCGCCGTTGGCGGCGGGCGAGCGGTAGGCCAGCCACTTCCCATCGGGCGAAAAGGTCAGATAGCGCGCCGGCCCGTCGGCGAGCCGCCGCCGCGATTGCTGGGCGATGTCCCACAGGTAAACGCCAGACGTGGCCGTGTTGCCGGCGCGGGGCGTGGAGACGAAAGCGATCTGCGTGCCCGCCGGAGACCAGACCGGATTCGAGTCGTACCAGAGCGGGTCAGAGGTCAGCCGTACTGTCTGCTTGCCATCCACCGTGATGGTAAACAGGTTGCCGCTGGTCAGTTCGCCATAGACAATACGCAGGCCGTCCGGCGACCAACCGGGCCCGGCGGCGCGCTCGCCGCTTCCCAAGGAGAGCGAGTAGCGGCTGGTCCCGTCGGCACTGCTGATAGTAATGGCGTTATCGTTCGGAGGCACAACCGCAACAAAGCGGTTCGCGGGTAATGACGCGGCGGGTGTTGGAGAAGTGGTCGCGGTCGCCATCGGCGGGATTGGTGTGGGTGAGTTCTGTGGCGGCGTGAGCGTGATGGTGGGCGGAAGCAGGGTAGCAACGTCGGTGGCAGTGTTGCTTGCCGTCGGCGTGGCAGAAGCGGCGGGCGTGGGTGTGGGCGATGCCGTCGGCGGGGACGGACTGCCTATCGCCTGCACGCGGGTGGGGTCTGCAACGGGTGGCGGCGCGCTCGGCGGCTGTGGGCCGCGAACGATCAGGGCGACCATGAACGCGATGGCCGCCAACAGGCCAGCCGCGCGCGCCAGCCGGAGACGGGCCGCTTTCAGCGCGCGAGCGTCTGCGTTACGCGAGACCTGAAGCCGTTCGTAATCGTCGCTCATGCGCAGTGCCAATCACCGGCGACCCAGCTACCCCCTCACCTTCATAACGGGGACTGATGAGTAACTTGCGCTTTCCACCTTCACCGCCGAGAGCGCGGAGCACGCCGAGATTTTCAATTATTATCTCATGTTACGCACGTCATGGCGAGAAGGTTCTTTGGCGATGAAGCAATCTCGTTCAGGTGGCAGGGGGATTGCTTCGCAAACAACGCTCGCAATGACATTTTTGCGTAACGTGAATTATTATCTCTGCGTCCTCTGCGCTCTCGGCGGTGAGGAGCTGACCCTATTCGACGTTATCAGTCAGTCAGCGGGGACTTCCCTCGCCCCCGTTCACGCCGAGCGCAACTCTTTGACCATGGCCGCGCCCGCGCCGGCAATAAAGCCGAAATCCGACGAGTACATCAGCAGACGCATCCCCTTGTCGCGCCAGCCCTTCAGGTTTTGCATGTCGCGCACGTGCGTGCCGGAGGGAATCCCGTGCCGCGCGGCGGAATCCACGACCTTCTGCACGGCCTCGGTCAGTTTGGGATGCTCGCCGTCGCCGGGCACGCCCAGCGCCATCGAAAGATCGTTCGGCCCCATCAGCGCGGCGTCCACGCCCGGCACCGAGAGCAGGTCGTCAATCTGCTCGACGGCCTCTTGCGTCTCGATTTGCAGGATGAGGAAGATTTCTTCGTTGGCCCGCGGCGCGTACTCGGCCAGTTTCATGCCGCGATATTGCGTGTTGCCGCGCCCCGCCGCCATGCCCCGCTCGCCCAGCGGCGGATATTTCGCGCACTGCACAATCGCCTCGACCTGCGCCCGCGTCTTGACGCGCGGCACCATGATGCCCAGCGCTCCGGCGTCGAGCGTGCGGGCAATCCACGGATAGTGGTCGTCGGCCACGCGCACAAACGGCGCAATCCCCGCGAGCCGCGCCATCAACATCAGGTCGGCCACGGTCTCCATGCTGTACGGGCCGTGCTCGGTGTCGAGGATAAAATAATCGAATCCGGCGTTCGCCAGCACCACCGCAACCGCCGGGGTGCGGGTGTCGGTCACCATCGTGCCGATGGCGGTGCCGCCGGCTTTGAGCAGGTGTTTAACCTTGTTTTCAATCATGGCCTCTCCCTTAGCGCCGCCTTTCCCAAACTTCCGGGTTCGCCAGCCAGCGCGGGCGCTCGCCGCGCAACACCGCGCAGACTTCCTCCGCCACGCCGACCGACATCGCGTGCACGCCGTCAAAGGTGTGCGAGGCGATGTGCGGCGTGACGATGACGTTCTCCAGAGTCAGCAACGGGTTGTCCGGCAGAGGCGGTTCGGGTGAATAGACATCCAGCCCCGCGCCCGCGATGCGCCCGGCGCGCAGAGCCGCGAGCAGAGCCGCCTCATCTATGACCGGGCCGCGCGAGCAGTTTATCAGGAACGCCGTCGGCTTCATCGTCTCCAACTCGGCCTTGCCAATCAGGCCGCGCGTCTCGGCTGTGAGCGCGCTGTGCAGGGACACAAAATCCGCCTCGGCCAGCACGTCGCGCAGGCTCGGCTTAAGCGTGACGTTCAGCGCCGCCGCGCGCGCCGGGTCAATGAACGGATCAAAGGCGATGACGCGCATCTCGAAGCCATCATGCGCCATGCGCGCGAGGGTGCCGCCGATGCGGCCCAGCCCGACGAGGCCCAGCGTCTTGCCCTTCAACTCGACGCCGGTAAAGTCGTTGCGCGACGCCCAGCCGCGCTGGCGAAAGCCGCGGTCGGAGCGCGTCAGGCCCTTGGCCAGACCGATCAGGAGCGTGAAGGCGTGCTCGGCGGTGGAGCGGGTAGGCGCATCGGGCGTGTGCACCACGCAGACGCCGTGACGGGTGGCGTCGGCCAGCACGATGTTGTCAATGCCAATGCCGGGCCGCCCGACGACTTGCAGGGTTGGCGACTGGGCCAGCGT
>JACQEC010000006.1 GCA_016200765.1 Chloroflexota bacterium
AGGCTGGGCGAAGATTTCGCGCGCGAGCTTGACCGTCAGGATGAGCTGTCGTCTTTCCGGCAGGAGTTCGTGATCGCTGACCCGCACCTGATCTACCTCGACGGCAACTCGCTGGGCCGTCTGCCGCGCGCGACCGCGCAACATGTGCGCGCTCTGGTGGAACAGCAGTGGGGCGAGGGCTTGATCCGCGGCTGGAACACCGGCTGGTTCGACGCGCCACATCGCATCGGCGGCAAGATCGCCCAACTCGTCGGCGCGAAGCCCGGCGAGGTCGTGGTCTCGGACTCAACCTCGGTCAATCTCTTCAAGTTGATCGTCGCCGCCCTGCGCCTGCAAGCGGGGCGCAATCGCATCGTCAGCGACACCGGCAACTTCCCATCCGACCTCTATATCGCTCAAGGTGCCGCCGACATCTTCGGCGGCATCCACCAGATTGTGCTGGCCGGCTCAACCGACCGCGTCACGCCAGACCTTGATGATTTGTACCGCCAGATTGATGAGCGCACCGCGCTGGTCACCCTGTCTCATGTGGCTTTCAAGAGCGGCTACCTGTACGATATGGAAGCGGTCACGCGGCGCGCCCATCAGGCAGGCGCGCTGGTGTTGTGGGACCTCTGCCATTCCGTGGGCGCGCTTCCGGTTGAACTCGGCGCTTGTGGGGCCGATCTCGCTGTCGGCTGCACGTACAAATATCTCAACGGCGGGCCGGGCGCGCCGGCGTTCCTCTATGTGCGCGAAGACCTTCAAGCCCGATTGAATTCGCCCATCTGGGGCTGGATCGGCCAGCACCGCCCCTTCGATTTTGATATGACCTATCGCCCGGCGGCGGGCCTCCAGCATTTTCTGACGGGCACGCCGAACATCCTATCCTTATCAGCCATCGAACCCGCCGTGGATATGATTCTGCGCGCCGGACTTGACCGCATTCGCCGCAAATCGGTGCAGTTGACCGAGTACCTGCTCTTTCTCGCCGAGCAAGAACTGGTTCCACGCGGCTTTGAAATTGGGTCGCCGCGCCGGGCGGCCGAACGCGGCTCTCAAGTCTCACTGCGCCATCCGGACGCTTACCGCATCAACCGCGCGATGATCGAGCGCATGAACGTGATACCCGACTTCCGCGAACCCGACAACATCCGCCTTGGGCTGGTGCCCCTCTATGTGTCATTTGCAGACGTCCAAGCGGCAGTTCAACGCATCGCCAATATCATGGACGAGCGCCTCTACGAGGGCTTTGGCGTCCAGCGGCTTGCAGTCACATAAGCCACAGCCCGCATGACCCGACGATGCGGCGTTTGTGCCCCCCTCTCCCATACCTGTGAGACAGGCCGGACGTTGCGGCCTTGCTCCCCTCTCCCAAGTATGGGAGAGGGGTCGGGGGTGAGGCTATTTGCCCCACACGGCGATTTTCGCTATACTCTTTTCAGGCTCGCCCTCGTAGCTCAGTGGATAGAGCATCGGCCTCCGGAGCCGTGTGCGGGCGTTCGAGTCGCCCCGAGGGCAATTCACCGAGAAAGGTTGAGGGTTGGCTCGTTCGCCCATGCCATCCGGATTGCCATGAATTCTCAACAGTTTGCATTGCCTAGCACACCTGACACGCTCTCCAGTCCGGTATCTGGATAAGCGACTGCGGTCGCGGCCAAAGACAGCCAGCGCTCTCCAGATTGTCGAGAGGCTGGCGTCTCTTTTTTGAGACAACGGTGGGGCGGGTCTTGCGCTTTCGCGGCGTGAAGTTCCGATGCCCGCCCGATGCGGGCAGGGACAAGCCCTGCCCCTACATAGGGGTATAACCTTGCGATTATCCAAACTCTTCGCCCGGACTCTGCGCGAGCCGCCATCCGACGCGGAATCCATTTCACATCAACTGCTGGTGAGGGGCGGCTATATCCGCCAACTGGCCTCCGGGGTCTTTTCATTCCTGCCACTCGGCTGGCGCGTCATCAGAAAGATAGAGGCCATCCTGCGTGAGGAGATGGACGCCATCGGCGGGCAGGAAATCTTGATGCCGGTCGTTCAGCCCGCCGAACTGTGGCAGGAATCGCGCCGCTGGTACGACGTGGGCCCGGAGCTGGTTCGCTGGATGGATCGCGCCGGGCACGACATGGTGCTGGCGATGACCCATGAGGAAGTCGTCGCCGACCTCGCTCGCAAGGAGATCGTTTCATACCGCCAACTCCCGCAAGTGGTCTATCAGATTCAGACCAAGTTTCGCGACGAGCCGCGCCCGCGCGGAGGGCTGATTCGCGTCCGCGAATTTCACATGAAGGACGCCTATTCCCTGCACACCAGTTTTGAAGACCTTGACCGCTACTACCCGATTATCTCCGACGCTTACGTCAAGATTTTCAAGCGCGCCGGACTGGACGTGGCGCGCATCGAGGCCGACAGCGGCATGATGGGCGGCACGAGTTCGCATGAGTTCGTCGTCATCGCCGATAGCGGCGAGAATACCATTGTGCGTTGCGAGAACGGCGACTACGCCGCTAACCTTGAGACGGCCTACTGTGCTTCTCCGCAGAACCTCGCCTCCCCGCTGAATGTCTCCGAGCCATCCCTGCCGCTGGAAGAAGTGCCGACGCCCCACACCACCACCATTGACGGGCTGGCTCATCTCCTCAATATTTCGACCGCGCAGACGCTGAAAAGTATGCTCTACAGCGTCAACGACGAGGTTGCCATGGTCGTGCTTCGCGGCGACCGCACGGTCAACGAGTTCAAACTGCCGAAGGTGCTCGGCACCGACAAGTTCCGTCTGGCGACCGCCGACGAAATCCGCGCGGCGGGCGCGGTTGAAGGTTACGCCTCGCCGCTGGGCCTGCGCCAGGTGAAAGTTTTCGCCGATCAGTCCGTGCGCTGGGGGACACGCTTCGTCGTCGGCGCGAATAAGGACGGCTTCCACACGCGCAACGCCGAAGTTCTGCGCGACCTGGGCATCGCGCAGGTCTATGACCTCGGCAATGTGCAGGACGGCGACCGGTGCGCTCAATGCGGCGGGCGATTGACGTTCCAGCACGGCATCGAGGTCGGACACATCTTCAAGTTGGGCACCCGCTACAGCGATAAACTCCACGCCACCTACCTGGATCAAAACGGCGCGTCCAAGCCGATTGTCATGGGCTGTTATGGCATCGGCTCCGGGCGGCTGGCCGCGGCCGCCGTCGAACAGCACCATGACGATAAGGGCATCTGCTGGCCTCCGCCGATTGCCCCGTATCATATCCACCTGATCGGCTTGGGGCTGGCCGATCCCCAACTGAGGCAGACGGCGGAGACGCTCTATCAAGAACTGCTGCGGGCCAGGCTAGAGGTCCTGTACGATGACCGCGAAGACGCGCAGGCTGGTGTGAAGTTTAATGATGCCGATCTCATCGGCATTCCCATTCGCGCCACGCTCAGCCCGCGTTCGCTCAAAGCCGGCGGCGTCGAAATCAAACTGCGCCATGAGCCGCAGAGCCGTATCGTGCCCCTGCCCGACCTGACGGCCGCTCTCGGGGCCCTCGTCGGGCAGATGATCGTGCGGTAGAAAACCCGGCTTCAACATCATGACTTCGCTCACCGCGACCCATTCGCTGTATTCGTTTTGACATTCGGCGCGGGCTAGTGTTATACTACCGGTGTCGGGGAGATGCCATCGTATGAAAGTGGGTGCTGTCTGCCCACTTTTGTTTTTGTATGCGGGTCAACGACGGCGGTAGGGGCGGGGCTTGCACCCGCCCTAGCGCGGCAGGAGGACGTGGATCAGGATGAAAAGTGAATTCCAAGCCGCTATTAATCAGGTCGCCAATGATCGCAACTTGCCTCGCGAGGTCATCATTGACGCGATCCGCAGCGCCCTGGTTAAGGCGTATAAGCGCGATTATGGTGAAAAGCAGAATATTGTAGCGACGCTCGACCCTACGATAGGCACCGCCCGCATCTTTGCGGAGAAGCAAGTGGTTGAGCTGATCGAGGATGCAGACCTTCAGGTGGGCACCGTCGAGGCGCAGGCGATTGATCCGGAAGCCATGCTGGGCAGCATCGTGCGCGTGGACGTAACACCCAAGAACTTCGGCCGCATCGCCGCGCAGACAGCCAAGCAGGTCATCCTCCAGCGCATCCGCGAAGCCAAACGCGACCACCTCTTCAGCAACTACTCGGAACGCGAGGGCGAACTGATTGTTGGCACCGTTCAATTCATCGGCCCCACCGGCGTGACGCTTGCCCTGGGCGACGAGGCCGAAGCCACCCTGCTTAAGGATGAGCAGATTCCGGGCGAGCATTACCGGCGCGAACAGCGGCTCCGCGTCTTTATCTACAAGGTCGAAAAGACAAGCCGCGGCCCGCAAATACTGGTCAGCCGCACCCACAAGAAAATGTTGCTGCGCCTGATGGAGATTGAGGTTCCCGAAATTGCCAATGGCGTGGTCGAAGTGCGTGCGATTGCCCGCGAACCCGGCCAGCGCTCGAAGGTGGCGGTCAGCGCGCGTCAGCCCGGCATTGATCCGGTCGGCTCATGTGTGGGCTTGCGCGGTGGACGCATCCAGCATATTGTGGAAGAGTTGAGCGGCGAGAAAATTGATATCGTGCCGTGGAACCCCGACCTCGCAACCTTCATTGCCAACGCCATGAGCCCGGCCAAGGTGGTGTCGGTGACCCTCACCGAAGGCAAGACGGCTAACGTCATCGTGCCCGACCGGTTGCTATCGCTGGCCATCGGCAAAGAAGGGCAAAACGCGCGCCTGGCCGCGAAATTGACTGGCTGGCGCATTGACATCGTTAACCAGACCGACGCCGCCGGGCGCGCGCTCAGGGTGATGGAAGAGGCCGCGGCCCGCGCCGAGGAAGAGCGCGCGCGCCGCGCGCTGGAGGACCAACAGCGCGCCGAGGCGACGGCTTTGCTCGCGCAGGCCGAGGCCACACTGACCACCGAGGAGCGCCCGCAGGTCGCCGCAGACATCGCCACGCCGGAAGATCAGCCTTGGGTTGAGGCCGCGCTCATTCCCGGCGAACCGGATGTCGTCGAGGAGCCCATGCCGCAGGCTTTCACGGACATCAAATTGGATCCGCTGGCGGTAAAAGTTGTGGATGACGCTGAAGAAGACGAGACTTCATCGGCGGCCATGAAAGGCAAGAAGAAAGCGAAGAAGGGCAAGCGCGAAATTGCCATCGAGCAGCGCCAACTGGCCGCCAAGAAAAAGAAAGCGCCTGTGCGCAAAACGGCTGTCGGCGGTTTGGAAGAAGACCTGGATTGGCAGACACTTCGCAATGTAAAGACCGACGAAATCTTGGCCGAAGATGAAATCGCGCCTGTCGAAAGCCCGGGCAACGGTCTTGAAGAAGAAAGCGAGCTTGAAAACTAGGCCGCAGCCACAGCGCACCTGTGTTGTATGCCGCCAGACATCGGACAAGCGCGGCCTGGTGCGCATTGTGCGGACGCCCCAACACGGCGTGCAAATAGACGAGCGCGGCAAGGTTCCGGGCCGGGGCGCTTATTTGTGCCATCAGGCTTCCTGCTGGCATCAGGCGCTGGACGGCTCGATCCTGGCTCAAGCGCTTAACACGATGCTCAGCCCAGAAGAGCAGCAGCAAATCACGAATTACTCGACCAGATTTATGGATAAGCCGGGCGCGATTACAGGAAGCAGCCGCTGACGATGCCTCTCGCAGATCGCGGCTAGGTAGAGCGATGGATAACCAACCATGTGCATGGATGGGGGCAGTATGAAATAGGCTGCACGCCGGACGCACCTCTTTTCATATCCCCCTCTCGGCTCTCCTCCTGATCAAGATCATACCTTAGACGGCCAGTTGGCGGCGCCCAAGCGGCGTCGTGCCCGATTGAGCGGGCGCACCCTTGTGCGCGGGGTTACGCGCGGGTGAACTACGGTTCACCATCATGCGTGTCATCGCCTTCACATTGTTTCCACTGGCGCAGTCAGGCGGCGCGCGTAGAAGAAAGAGAGGTTTTATGGCAAATGCGACAAGCGCAGTAGACGATATGGACACGGTGAGCCGCAAAGCAGACAGTGATACGGGCGGCGCCGGGACGGAACCGCTCGACAAGGCCCGCCCCAAGAAGACCGCGCCTAAGAAGACGACTGACAAGACGCCCTCCCGACCTCACGCCGCCGGCGAGGCTGGGGCCGAAAAGACTGTTGCGCGCCCCGCTGCGCCGGCCGCGCCGGCTAAACCGAGCGCGCCAGCACGCCCTTCCATGTACACGGACATAAGCGCCACTGCCAAGAAGCTTGAGACAGAGCGGGTAGCGAAAGCGGCGTTGCGCGCGACCCAGACCAGTCAAGCGCCGGCCCCCAGCGTGAAACCCGCTCCAACCAAACCTGCATCCAGTAACCCGTTCACGCCTAAACGACCTGCCCCGACTTTCATCACATCGCCCATCACGGCGCCCTCTGTGCGGAAACCGGAGCCGCCGAAAGAGCCGCCGGCGAGCGCACAGCCCGCCGCGAAACCGGCCACTCCAGCAGCGGCGGCACAACAGCCCCCGGCCGCAGAGCCAGCGGCGACACCACCGATCAGCGTAGAGAGCAAACCATTTGCGACCGCCGCTAGGGCGGTTGAGCCGCCCGCATCGCGCCCGGAGCCGGTATCAGCGCCGGAGATCATGCCGACCAAGCCGCACGCGCCAACCCCTGCCAGGCCCGCCACCGCGGGGAAACTTACTGCCCCATCGCGATCGGCTCGCACCGCCGGTCCAATCTCGCCGCGCACAGAGGCGGCGCACACACGGCCGGCCCAGCAGTTTGTCCCTGCAAAAACAACCACGCCGCATCCGCCAGCGCCTAAGCCCGCACCGTCTGCCCCACCGAAGGCACGCCCGACACAACCCCCTGCTGCTCCTGGGGTACCTCATGCGGGACGCCAGGTTGAGGTGAAGGCTAAACCGGCAACACAGCCCGCCCAGCCGGAAAGAGTGGCCGCGAAGACAATGGCCGTGCCGGTTGAAGCGATGGTCGTCAAATCGGCCGCGCCTCCACCTCCGCCGCCCCAGCCTGCGCTCGCCGAGATTCCGGCGATTATCGGCGTGCGTGACCTCGCCCCACTGCTGAAGACGACAGCCGGTGACATGATTAAGAAGCTCTTGCAACTGGGCATCTTTGCCACCATCAACCAGTCGCTGGACTACGAAACCGCTTCGCTCATTGCCGAAGAGTTCCACGTCAAGACGAAGCCCGCGCCGGTGACACAGCCCAAGGAAGAACCGCCACAGCGCCCGCCGGTCGAGGAGACCGCTCGGCTTCAGCCGCGCCCGCCGGTCGTGACCGTGTTGGGCCACGTGGATCACGGCAAGACTTCTCTGCTGGACGCGATACGCAACGCCAAGGTGGCCGCGGGCGAAGCCGGCGGCATCACCCAACATATCGGAGCGTATCAGGTCGAAAAGCAGGGTCGGAAGATCACCTTCCTGGACACGCCCGGGCACGAGGCCTTTACGGCCATGCGCGCGCGCGGCGCGCAGGCGACCGATGTCGCGGTGCTGGTCGTCGCCGCCGACGACGGCGTGATGCCGCAGACGAAGGAGGCTATTAGCCACGCGCGGGCGGCCAAGGTGCCGATCGTCGTCGCGCTCAACAAGATGGATCGCGAAACGGCCGACCCGCCGAAGGTCATGCGCCAGTTGTCGGATGCGGGATTGATCGTCGAAGAGTGGGGCGGCGACGTGCCGCTCGTCCGCGTCTCGGCGAAAAAGATGACCGGCATTGATGAGCTGTTGGAGATCATTCTGCTGGTCTCCGATCTCGCCGAACTCAAGGCTAACCCCGACCGAACCGGCGCCGGCACAGTCATCGAGGCGGAGATGGATCGCAGTCGCGGCCCGATCGCAACCCTGCTGGTGCAAAATGGCACCCTTCGTCAGGGCGACAATCTGGTCATCAGCGACATCCAGGGCCGCATTCGCGCGATGTTCAATGACCGCGGCGAGCGACTCATTGCCGCCGGGCCGTCAACACCGGTGGTGGTGTTGGGCTTACCCAGCGTGCCGCGCGCCGGCGATACCTTCGAGGTCGTCGCCGACGAGCGCGCCGCGCGCACCATGGCCGGGCTGGCCGCGGCTGGGGCGCAGGAGCAAGCCATGCTCAAGGGCGTCAAGGCTATAAGCCTTGATGAAATCTACGCGCAGATGCAAGCGGGCAAAATCCACGACCTCAACTTGGTCCTCAAGGCAGACGTGCAAGGCTCGCTTGAGCCCATTCACAACTCTCTGGAAAAACTCAGCACCGAGACGCTCAAGGTGCGCCTCATTCACGAGGGCACCGGTTTTATCAGCGAGTCCGATGTCAACTTGGCGCTGGCCTCCGGCGCCATCGTCATCGGTTTCAACGTCGAACCGGATTCCGCGGCCAAGCGCGTGGCCGCCTCCGAAGGGGTTGACGTCCGGCGCTATAGCATCATCTATAAGCTGATTGAAGACGTGGAGAAGGCGCTCAGCGACCTGCTCGAGCCAACCTACAAAGAAGTCATCAGCGGCCGCGTGGACGTGCGTCAGGTCTTCAAGGTCAGCAAGAAAACCGTCGCCGGTTGCTATGTCACCGAAGGCAAGGCCACACGCGCGGGTCAGGCGCGCCTCATGCGCGGCGGCAAGCCGGTCTATGATGGCCGCATCGCGTCGCTCAAACGCTTCACCGAGGACGTGCGGGAGGTCAATACGGGCTTCGAGTGCGGCGTGATGCTTGAGGGCTGGGAAGACGTTAAGCTCGGCGATAATAAATCCAACGACCCGCGCCTGCAGGGGCTAACCGTCAGCGCCGTCGAGGTATCGCCTGACCTGAAACACGCGCAAGTCTTTATCGTCGCGGTTGGCGATAGCGAGCGGGAGCGAGAGGTTAGCTCCGGCCTGAAAAGCGCTGCCCCATTTCTGCGGCGCGAACTGGGGCGGCGTATCAATCTGCGGCTCGTGCCCGCAATTGACTTTGCCTTCGACCGCTCGATTGAAACCGGCGACCGCATCGAGCGCATCCTGCGTGACCTCTAAACCGCCCATGCCCCGCTTCCTCGCCTCGCCGGTCGCCCGTCAGGTCATTGACGCTATCCGAGAAGCGCCGAAACTCTACCTGACGTCGCACATTGCGCCCGATGGCGACACGATCGGCTCGACGCTCGGACTCTATTGGGGGCTTCAGCAGTTGGACAAGCCGACGCGCATCGCTTGCGCGGATCCGGTGCCAGCCAGCTTCCGCTTTCTGCCCGGGCACGAACTCTTCAAAGCCCACTTGCCGGAACCCGATGAACTCATCGTGATCCCCGACGCCAGCGACCTCCAACGTCTCGGCTCTATCTACGACGCCGCCCGCTACGCCAACCGCCCGGTGATCAATATAGACCACCACATCACCAATGTCTGTTTCGGAACACTGAACTGGGTTGAGCCAACAGCGGCGTCCACCGCGGAGATCATCACCGAACTGCTGGATGCGCTTGGCGCGCAGATTGACGACACCATGGCCCCCTGCCTCCTGACCGGCATCGCCACCGACACGCTCGGCTTCCGCACGAACAGCACGACCGCCGACCTGATGGAGACGGCCGCCCGGCTGATGCGCGCCGGGGCATCCCTGCCCCGCATCATCGAAAAGACGTTTAACACGCGCGAACTGGCAGACCTGAAAATGCAGGGGCAGGTTCTGGCAGTCATGCGCTCCGAAGACGGGCTGATCTGGTCCGACAACACTATCCAGATGCGCCGCGCGGCGGGCGCCGGTGACTCTGGCGGCGCCGGCATGGGCA
>JACQEC010000246.1 GCA_016200765.1 Chloroflexota bacterium
ACCGCGTAGCCTTGAATGATGGGCGCGCCGGTATGATGGGCGAGCAGGGCGGCGGCCGCTGGAAAGTAGGCGGTCTCACCGAAGAATTGGACGGGCACGCCGCGATGGTCGTAGCGGATGCCCAGATCAAGGAACATGCCAACAAACTCATTGGCGCGCAGGGCGGCCATTAAGCCCTTCGCCGCTTGGCGGTAGGGAATCAGGCGGACGTTGTAGCGGGCGCGGTTTGCGACCAGCCAGTCATAAATCTGTTGCGGCTTGAGCGCTTCGGCGGCGAGCGTCACGCGCCTGATAGTGCGGGCGATCTGGACTCCCGCCAAATCCATGTTGCCGAAGTGCGCGGAAACAAAAATAACGCCCTTATTCTGATTGACCGCCTGCTCAAACTGTTCGGGTTGATGAAGCACGACGCGCTGATCGAGTTCTGCCGGCGTCACGTAGGGAAAGCGCATCACCTCGAAAAGGTAGCGCGTGAAGTTGCGGAACGATTGCCGCGTCACCCGTTTCACAGCGGCATCGTCGGCGCTCTTGCCCATGACCTGCGCAAAGTTATGGCGCGCGTGACGCTGTTGCCGGGGCAAGACCCAATAGGCGAGGGTCCCGGCCAGATCGGCGATGCCATGACACAGCCCAACCGGCAGATGCCCCGCACAAAAGCTACCGAGCCGCCAGAGCCAGTACAAGGCAATCATCGGCGCGCCGTCATCCCTGCGGCTGGCTATGGTTCGGGCCGGCCGTGCTGTGGTCGCCCCGAATAAACTCCTCCACCTTGCGCAAGGCGGTGTCGTCGTCATACTGCTCCGGCGGGGATTTCATAAAGTAGGCCGCCGGGCCGAGCAGGGTGCCGCTAATCTTGCGATCCAGCGCCAGCTTGGCGCAGCGCACGGCGTCAATGACCACGCCGGCGGAATTGGGCGAATCCCAGACTTCCAGTTTGAGCTCGAGATTGAGCGGCACGTTGCCGAAGGTGGTGCCCTCCATGCGGATATAGCACCACTTACGGTCCTTCAGCCACGGGACGTAATCGCTAGGGCCGACGTGGACGTTATCCGCGCCGAGATCGTAGGGCAACTGCGACGTCACGGCGTTGGTCTTGGAGATCTTTTTGGACTCCAGCCGCTCGCGCTCCAGCATATTGTAGAAGTCGGTGTTCCCGCCGAAGTTGAGTTGGTAGGTGCGTTCCAGCTTGACGCCGCGCATCTCGAACAGGTTGGTCAAGACGCGATGCGTAATGGTCGCGCCGACCTGAGACTTGATGTCGTCGCCGATCAACGGCAGGCCGCGCTCCTCAAAGCGATCACGCCAGTAGCGCTCGCGGCCAATAAAGACCGGGATACAGTTGACAAAGGCGCAACCGGCTTCCAGCACCTGCTCGACATACCACTTCGTCGCCATCTCGGAGCCGACCGGCAGGTAGTTGACCACCACATCCGTCTTGGAATCCTTGAGAATCTTGACGATGTCGGCGGTGGAGCCGGGCGCCTTGTGAATGACTTCCTTCAGGTACTTGCCAAGCCCGTCGTGCGTCATGCCGCGCTCGACTTTGACGTCCAGCCGCGGCACGTCGCTGAACTTGATGGTGTTATTGGGGCCGCTAAAGACGGCCTCACTGAGGTCTTTGCCCACCTTCTCGACGTCAATATCAAACGCCGCCGAGAACTCGATGTCGCCGACATGGTAGCCGCCGAGCACCGTATGCATCAAGCCCGGCACCAAGGCGTCCACCGGAGCGTCCTGATAGAACTGAACGCCCTGCACGAGCGACGAGGCGCAGTTGCCTACGCCGATGATGGCGACGCGGACTTTCTTGCTCTTAGTCGCCTTAGCATTCTTCTTACTGCGAGAGGCAGTCATTTCGTTTCCTCCAGTAACTCCGTAAATAGCCTTTGGTAATGGGCCAGTTGCTCGCGGTTCAACGAGCAAAAGGCCTGCCGGCCGGCGCGACGAATTTGCACCAAACTGGCGCGGCGCAGGCCGCGCAGATGCCACGAGACCAGCGGCTGGCTCATGCGCAGGCGGTCGGCCAGTTCACCGACGCTGACCTCGGCGCCCGCGCGCGCAAGTTGTTCGATGATGCGCAGGCGCGACGCGCTGGTCAGCGCCGCAAAGAAACGTTTAAGCTCTCGAAGGCGGGGGAACATATAAAGAGCCACTTATACATTACAGGAGAATCACGCGGCTGTCAAAGCGGGAGAGCCTCCGGGCGGAAGAGGTCAAGCGCGCGTTCGCGGATGATGTCCGCGACGGAGCCTTCGCCCCGCTCGTAGCGCGCGCCGCGCACCACGATCACCGGCCGCCCTTCGCCGCTTTGGCCCATGAGCATTGACGCGCCCGCGGCGATCTCATCGGCCGTGCAGATGATCGTGTGCTGGAGGTGGAAGCCAAAGAGGTCGGCCTCGCCGCGCGCGTCGCGCAAGGGCAGCAGCCCGGCGACGCCGATGGTGGTGCCGACCACGCCGTTGCGAAAGGCGCGGCCGTGCGTATCAATGATCAGCACGGCGACGCGCACGCCGGAGAGCGCGCACAGGCGGTCGCGCAGGCTCCGCGCGGAAGCGTCGGGGTCGAGGGGCAAGAGGCTGACGACAATCTCGCCGTCGGCCGGCTCGATATTGGAGCGGTCTACGCCCGCGTTGGCGCAAATAAAGCCGGTGCGCTGTTCGACAATCAACAGCCCCTTACGCACTTTGAGGACCTCGTTGGATTCGCGCAGGATGACCTCATCCAGGCGAGGGTCGTGCTCGGTGACCTTCGCCACTTCGAGCGCGCGCGCGGAGGGCACAACGGTATCCAAGGGCACCAGCCGCCCTTCGCTTTTGCTGACCACCTTTTGGGCGAAAATGACGACATCGCCATCTTGCAGTGCCATGCCGACGGCGGCCATTTCGCGGAGAACAATCTGAGGCAAGTCGTCGCCGGGGTTGATCAGCGGGATGCCGGGTACGACGGTGTAGGTGGTGGAGTTTTCCATCGTTTAACCGGCCGCCGGTAAGCCGGTGATGCGGATGCCAGCGCCGGTGATTTTGTAGCGCAGATTAATGGCAATCAGCACGGCGGTCAATGTTTCCACGGCGACCGCGTTGGCCAGCACTCCGGCATCCACGGCGTTGAGGCCCATGCGTTGGATCAGTTCGATGATCGTGCGGCGAGTTTCCCGGTCTGCGCCGCAGACGAGCACATCGCTGTCAATCGCCGCGGTGGGCGGCTCCAGCTTTTGCGGGGCGATGTTCTGGAAGGCCGCAACGACCTTGACCGATTCGCCTAAGAACGCCTGCACTTCCGCCGTGATAGAGCCGGCGGTGGGAACGCGGGCGCGGCTTTTGCGCTCGGGGTCGAGGGAGGATGCGATATTCATTACGATCTTGTGCTGTGCGGCCTCGCGAATATCTTCGAGTATCGCCTGCGTGCCGGCGTAGGGAACCGACAGCACGATGATGTCGGCGTTGGACGCGGCGTCGCGATTGCTCATGCCGCGCACGTCATCAAAACCGGCTTGCGCGCGCTGAGCGAGTTGCGCGGCGGCGCTCTCGGCGCGTGCGGCGTCGCGCGAGCCGATGATGACGGCGACCCCGGCTCGTGCGAAGCGGGCGGCCAGCGCGCTGCCTTGCGTGCCGGTGCCGCCGATAACGGCAACCCTCATGTTGACTCCGTGGTCAGAAATGGTTCAGCGGGCTAAGTATATGGGCAAACAGGGAGAAGTCAAAGGAATGGCCCCTCACCCGGGTATAGCGCAGAAACGTCGGAGGCGTGAGGAGGTTGGGCGTGAGTTACGCAGGCGGTTAGAAACCGCCTGCTATGAATAGAAAACCCGCTGAAGCGGGTTGAGACCGGTTCGCTCACCGCGCTGCGTCACGGGCAACCGGGTATCAGGCAGAAGGGTCGGAGACGTGAGAGGGTCTGCGCTAAGGGCGCAGCCACGGCCAGCCATCCGGTTGCCAAACTGGGTGAGGTATGGCCGTTGCTTCGCCCCTACGAATCTGCGCTATACCCGCCCTCACCCCCGGCCCCTCTCCCAAAGTATGGGAGAGGGGAGGAACGGCGTGCAATGATAGCGATCGGGAGATAAGGTGTGGCCGCGGCGGGGAAGGGCGAAGCCACGGCCAGCGATCTGGTTTCCAAACAGGGTGAGGTTTGGCCGTGGCTTCGCCCCTACGAATTGCGCTATGCCTTAAGTGACAGTGTTGAACCCTTGCAGTCTTTTGAGTAGAATGATGCCAATATTGGTTGGGAGGTTGCTATGGCAAAGCGGGTTGCGCTGTACCTGCAGGATAAGCACGACCTTCGGGAAGGCATGGAGTACGTGCGCTACGCGGAATCGCGAGGGTTTGAGGCGGTGTGGCAAGCCGAATCGCGACTGGTGCGCGATGCGATTGTGCCGATGGCCGCGTTTGCGGCGGTCACCTCGACGATCAAGGTCGGCAGTGGCGTGATCAATAACTGGACGCGAAACATCGGCCTGCTGGCCGCGACGTTCCTCACGCTCGACGACCTCGCGCCCGATCGCGTGATTTGCGGGATCGGCGCGTGGTGGGATCCGCTGGCGCGCAACGTCGGCATCGAGCGCAAGAAGCCGCTGAAGGCGATGCGCGAGACGATTGAGGTGATGCG
>JACQEC010000244.1 GCA_016200765.1 Chloroflexota bacterium
GAGTAGCGGCTGGCGCGCCATTGGTCGGCGCGCGAGCGCAGGTCAAATTTCGGCGTGCGCCGGAACGCGCTGTTGATGCCTAACAGCGCCTCGACCGCCGCGCGCGCGTTGTTGATAGACATGCCGGTGCCGAGCACAACCAACATGGCGAGCGTGCCGAGCAGGTTCAACACAGAGCGCGAGCGCCGCCAGACCGCCGTGCCGTAGAGGCCGAATGGGCCAACCATCGTCAGCGCAAGGGTGGGCAGAAGCGCCAGCACCGGCGACTGAACCAGCGACACGGGCACGGTCAGCACAAAGGCCACGACCATCAGCAGGTGCATGAGGTAGCCGGTCAGATGCAGGGTGCCTTGCAGTTTGACGGCCGGCGCCAGCGGCGCGCGCCACAGCGCCGGTAGCAACTTCCGCGCGGTCTGCACCGAGCCTTTGGCCCAGCGGAACTGCTGGCGGCGGTAGGCATCCATCTGCGCGGGCACCTCCGCCGGAGCCACCACATCCGTCAGGAATTTGAACGTCCAGCCCGCGAGTTGGGCGCGGTAGCTCAAGTCGAGGTCCTCGGTCAGCGTGTCCGTCTGCCAGCCTCCGGCCGACTCGATGCACGCTTTGCGCCAGACGCCCGCCGAGCCGTTGAAGCCTATAAACCAGCCCATGCGGTTGCGCGCTTCCTGCTCAACCATGAAATGCCCGTCAATGCCGGCCGCCTGCAAGCGCGTGAGCAGAGAGTAGTCGGCGTTGACGTGTCCCCAGCGCGTCTGGACACAGCCGACCCGCGCGCCGGATAAGTGAGGAATCGTCTGCTTGAGGAAACCGGGCGGCGGCAGAAAATCGGCGTCAAAGATGGCGATGAACTCGCCGCGCGCCTCTGCGGTGCCCGCCGCCAGCGCGCCGCCCTTGAAGCCGGTTTTGCGCGCGCGGCGAATGACCGCGACCTCTTTTCCGCGCGCGCGCAGGCGCGCAGTCACCCGGTCAATAATCGCGCACGTCTCGTCGGTAGAATCGTCCAGCACCTGTATCTGCAAGCGGTCGGCGGGGTAGTCCAGAGCGCCGACCGCGTCGAGCAGGCGCTCGACCACGTAGCGCTCGTTGTAGACGGGCAGTTGGACGGTGACGGTAGGCCAGGCGGCTGGCTCCCTCACCCCCGACCCCTCTCCCAAGGTTGGGCGAAGGGAGAGCGATGCCAGAGGCTCGCCGGGCGCGGGTTGACGCGGTTTGAACCAGTAGATGAGCGTGAGGACGGCGCTATTGGCGCCATAGACAGCCAGCAGACACAAACAGATCAGATACAACCACTCCAACATGTGCCGCTCCGGGGTCAGATCAATGGGATGAGGTTATCAACGGATTGGGATAACGGATTAGCGGATTCGGGCGCGCGTCGCTGTCGTACATCGTAATCCGTTTATCCGCTATTCCAATCCGTTGGTAGCCCGCTGGAAACTATCAGCGGATTGGGATAACGGATTAGCGGATTCGGGCGCGTGTCGCTGTCGTGCATCGTAATCCGTTTATCCGCTATCTCAATCCGTTGACAGCTCGCTGGAAACTATCAGCGGATTGGGATAACGGATTAGCGGATTCGGGCGCGTGTCGCTGTCGTGCATCGTAATCCGTTTATCCGCTATCTCAATCCGTTGATTAGCGGATTCGGGCGCGTGTCGTTGTCGCGCATCGTAATCCGTTTATCCGGTATTCCAATCCGTGGTCAGCCCGCTGGAAACTATCAGCGGATTGGGATAACGGATTAGCGGATTCGGGCGCGTGTCGTTGTCGCGCATCATAATCCGTTCATCCGCTATTCCAATCCGTTGGTAGCCCAGCCGCGGATTCGGGCGCGTGTCGTTGCCGTGCATCGTAATCCGTTCATCCGTTATCCCAATCCGTTGAAAGCAGGATTATAGCATGGGGGCGCGCGGCGCGGGAAATGCGTTGTGACGATAGCGCGGCGTCGGTTTTCAACCGATGCCGCGCTTCCGTTGATTGCCTGCCCTATCGTTTGATGCTAGAATCTGGTTGCACCCTCTCACACCGTCTAGATCAGTGTCGCTTGACGTTGAGGTGAAAGGGTTGAGCCTCTGAAAGGATTTGTGTATGCCCCACATCAACTACGTGCCTGACGAGTGCGAGGTGGAGTTAAGCGGCGACGACGAGACCATCCTGCGCGCCTCCTTGCGCTCCAGCATCCCGCACACCCACGTCTGCGGCGGGCAGGCGCGCTGTTCCACCTGCCGCGTGATGATTCTCAACGGCCTGCGCCACTGCAACCCGCGCAACGAAAAAGAGCGCGCTATGGCCGAGCGCCTGCACTTCGCGCCCAACATCCGCCTGGCCTGCCAGACCACGCTCACCGGCGACATCAAACTGCGGCGGCTGGTGCTCGACCGGCAGGATATCGAGGTCACCAGCCAACTGCGCGAGCGGGCCATCCCCAGCCGCATCGGCGAGGAGAAAAAGATCGCCATCCTCTTCTCCGACATCCGCGGCTTCACGCCCTTCGCCGAGTCGCTCGTCCCCTACGACGTGGTGCACGTGCTCAACCGCTATTTCACCTACATGGGGCACGTCATCAGCCGCCATGGCGGCATGATCAACAACTATATGGGCGACGGGCTGATGGCGCTGTTCGGGCTGGAAAGCGAGGAGGACGGGGCCGCGCTGCAGGCGGTGACCGCCGGACTGGAGATGTTGCAGGCGATGGAGGAGTTTAAGCCGTATCTGGACGCGGTTTATCACCGCACGTTCGAGATGGGCGTGGGCGTGCACTACGGCGAGGCCGTGGTCGGGGCGCTGGGCGCGTCGGACAGCCAGCGCATGACGGCTGTCGGCGACGCGGTGAACCTTGCCAACCGCATCGAAACGGCCAACAAGGAGGCCGGCACGCACATGCTGATCTCCGAAGACACCTACCGCGCGGTGCAAGAGCGCGTGACGGTGCGCCAGCGCATTCCGGTGCAGGTGCGGGGCAAGACCGGCGAGTATATCCTCTACGAGGTGGTGAGCCTCGCGGAGCCGCACGCCCACGAAGGCGAAGCGCCGCCACCGCCCCTTCGACAAGCTCAGGACGCCGCCGACGACCGGCCGGAATGAGATCAGCAAAGCCCGCCGCCGGTTGACCCCACGAAGCGGGTTTTGTTTGCCCAGCGGGCGGTTCCGCACCGCCTGCCCATACACCCCGGAGATTGGCTATGACCGAACTGATTTGGGACGGCAAGTACAAGGACGGCAAGAAGGTCGCGCCCCTGCGCGTGGCCCTGCCGTTTCAGACGGTTGAGACGGTCAACGAGTCGGCGCAGGAGCGCCAGCGCGCGCTCGACCTGTTCGGCGCGGGCCGCGACCCCGCCTGGCGCAACCGGCTCATCTGGGGCGACAAGAAATATGTCCTGCCGTCGTTGTTAGACGAGTTCGCGGGCAAGGTGAACCTGATTTACATTGACCCGCCGTTCAACGTCGGCGCGGACTTCTCGTTCACGGCCACCATCCCCGACAACCCCGACACGGACGAGGACGAAACGACCTCCTTCGTCAAAGAGCCGAGCATGATCGAACAGAAGGCGTACCGCGATACGTGGGGGCGCGGGCTGGATTCGTAGGTATTTGGGAAAGATTGCTTTCACAATGAGATTAGTAGAGAGAAAACAAACCCTAAGAATTATACAAGAAGCGGTTATGGGAATATTCATGACATAATCTACTTCTACTCGAAGAGTGAGAATTTTAAGTGGCTCAAACCCTATGCTGAACGAGACGAAGCAAAAATCGCCTTGGATTTTCCCCAAATTGATGAATCAGGGCGAAGGTATAAGACCGCCCCATTGCACGCGCCAGGTATCAGACATGGGGAGAGCGGGAAGCCGTGGCATAGACTAACGCCACCACCAGGCAATCATTGGCGGTATGTACATGCGACTTTGGATGACCTTAACTCGCAAGGGAGAATTGAATGGTCATCAACCGGGAATCCACGCGAGAAGATATATGCTGATGAGAGTTCAGGTTTGTTCCTTCAAGATATTTGGCTTGGCGTCAAAGACAAAAAGGAAGAATACCCAACTGCCAAGAACCCAGAGGTGTTAGAACGAATCATCCGTACATCGTCAGGCGAAGGCGATCTGGTGCTCGATTCCTTCTGCGGCAGTGGCACCACCGCCGCCGTCGCGGAGAAACTCAATCGCCGCTGGATTGCCTGCGACTTGGGGCGCTTCGCCATCCACACCACGCGCAAGCGCCTGCTCGGCATCGCGGGCGTCAAGCCGTTCTGCGTGCAGAACCTCGGCAAGTACGAGCGCCAGCAGTGGCAGGCCGCCGAATTCGGCGAACAGGCCGCCGCGCGCGTCGCCGCCTACCGCCGGTTCATCCTCGACCTCTACCACGCCCAGCCGCTCAACGGCTATACGTGGCTGCACGGCGTCAAGGGCGGGCGCATGGTGCACGTCGGCGCGGTGGATTCGCCCGTCTCGCCCGCCGACATCACGCAAATCGCCATCGAGTTTCGCAAGGCGATGGGCACGGGTAAGGACGCGCCCACGACGAACGGCGTGGACGTGCTCGGCTGGGACTTCGCCTTCGAGATGAACGAGGTGGCCCAACAGCAGGCCGCGCGCGCCAACCTGAACGTGCGCTTTCTCAAAATCCCGCGCGAGGTGCTGGAAAAGAAGGCGGTGGATCAGGGCGACATCAAGTTTTTCGAGTTGGCCGCGCTGGCCGTGAAAACGCAGGTCAACAAACACACGCTTACGCTTAGCTTGAGCGATTTCGTCATCCCGCCCGACGACGTGCCGGAAGAGGTGCGCCGCGCGATCAGCCACTGGTCACAGTGGATTGACTACTGGGCGGTGGATTGGGAGTACAAGGGCGATACCTTCCACAACGAGTGGCAGACGTACCGCACGCGCAAGGAGAAGCAGTTGGCGCTGCAAACGACGCACACCTACGACGCGCCCGGCGCGTATCCGGTGGTGGTCAAGGTGATTGACATTCTGGGGAAC
>JACQEC010000245.1 GCA_016200765.1 Chloroflexota bacterium
CAAACGCCGCCGCCGCGCAATACCCCGACGGCGACGACAACGCCCGCGCGCGTTGAGTACATCGTTCAGCCGAACGATACGCTGGGCGGCATCGCACAGCAATTTGGCATCAGCGCCGAGGCGCTGATGCAAGCCAACAACATCAGCAATGCCAACCTGCTGCGCACCGGCCAATCGCTCGTCATCCCTCTGCCCACGCCGACAGCGCCGCCTCCGCCCACCGCCACGCGCGACCCCGCCTTGCCGACCATCACGCCGACGCCAACAGCGGTCGTGTATATCGTTCAGAGCGGGGATACTTTGAGCGGCATCGCGGTGCGCTATCAATTGCCGGTGGACGACATCATGGCCGCCAACGGGTTGAAGGACCCGCTCATCCGCGCCGGCCAGTCCCTGGTGATCCCGCCGCCGACGCCCACGCCGACCATCACGCCGACGCCTCTGCCCACCGTCACAGGGCCAGTCCCTGGTGATCCCGCCGCCGACGCCCACGCCGACCATCACGCCGACGCCTCTGCCCACCGTCACAGCAACACCGAAACTCGCTTTCGGCGCGCCCTCGCTCTTATATCCCCCGAACGGGGCGGTGATGAGCGGCGACGATGCGCCGGTGCTAAACTGGCTGGCGGTTGGCGCGTTGTCTGCCGATCAGTATTACGTGCTGCGCCTGCGGGGAGTGGAGGAAACGGAAAGGAGCGAAAGCGTCTGGCTGAAGACGCCTTCATACCGGCTGTTGTCCGGCTGGCGCGGTGTCCTCATCGAGTGGGATGTGATCGTGGTGCAGGTGACGCGGACCAACCCCGATGGCAGCCGCGACAGCACGATACAAAGCCCATTCAGCCGGGCGCGGCAGTTCCTCTGGCGGTGATTAGCGCCGCTCGCCGACGTCTTGCAGGGCCTGCTCGCGCATCAGCAGGCGCTTGCGCTCCAGCGCGTCGAGCACGCGCTTTCTCATGCGGATGTTCTGCGGGGTAATTTCCACCAACTCGTCGGTGCCGATATATTCGAGCGCGTCGTCAAGGCTCATCACGTGCGGCGGGTTGAGCCGCACCTGAATATCGGACGTGGAGGAGCGCATGTTGGTCAGGTGCTTCTGCTTGCACGGGTTGACGACCAAGTCGCCGCCGCGCTGGTGCTGGCCGATGATCATGCCCTCATAGACCTCGACACCCGCGCCGATGAAGAGCGTCCCGCGCTCCTCGGCGTTATGCAGGGCGTAGTTGGTCGTGACGCCCTCGTCGCCGGAGACCAGCGACCCGGCGCTGCGATGCTCAATCGCGCCGGCCAAGGGGCGATAGCCGAAGAAAACCGAATACATCACGCCCGTGCCCCGCGTCTCGGTGAGCAGGCGCCCGCGAAAACCGAGCAGGCCGCGCGTGGGCACGAGGTATTCGTACTGCGTCTCGCTGTCGCTCAAGCGGAAAATGTTCTGCAGTTCCCCGCGCCGCTGGCCGAGCAGGGAGACGACCACCCCTGCATTCTCGTTGGCGACGGTGACGGTCACGCTCTCCCACGGCTCCATCAGCCGGCCGCCAATGTTTTTGACGATGGCTTCCGGCTTGCTGACCTGAAACTCATAGCCTTCGCGCCGCATCGTCTCGATCAGGATGGCGAGGTGCAGTTCACCGCGCCCGGAGACGTGGAAGGCGTCGGGCGTGTCGCCGTCCATCACACGCAAGGAGATGTTGCGCTCTAGTTCGGCATAGAGCCGTTCGCGCAGTTTGCGCGAGGTTGACCAGGTGCCTTCGCGTCCGGCAAACGGCGAGACGTTCACCGCGAAGGTCATGCGCACCGTCGGCTCGTCCACCGTGATCGGCGGCAGCGCCAGCGGCTGGTCAGGGTCGGCCACCGTTTCACCGATGTTGATGTCGGGCAAGCCAATCACGGCGACGATTTCGCCGGCGTCAACCTGCTCGGCCTTCACGCGGTTCAGCCCTTCATAGATGCCTAATTCGACGATGGTTTCAGGGTAATGCTCGCCATGGATATCAATGCGGGTGACGCGCTGGCCGGCGCGCAGGGACCCGGCAAACAGCCGCCCGATGCCGATGCGCCCCTTGTACGAGTCGTAGGCGACGTTGCTGATCAGCATCTGCGTCGGCGCGGAGGGGTCGGTCAGCGGGGCCGGCACGTGATGCAGGATAGCGTCGAACAGGGGCTGTAAGTCCTGGCCGGGTTGCTGGGGGTCGAGCGTGGCGGCGCCGCGGATGGCGTCGGTGTAGATGGTCGGGAAATCGGCCTGCTGATCGGTCGCGCCGAGGTCCACAAACAGGTCGAAGGTCGCATTGAGCACGAGGTTGGGGCGCGCGTGCGGGCGGTCAATCTTGTTGATAACCACAATCACCTGCAGGCCGAGGGCCAGCGCCTTGCGCAGGACGTATTTGGTCTGCGGCATCGGGCCGTCAATCGCGTCCACCAACAGCAGGACGCCGCTGACCATATTCAGCACGCGCTCGACCTCGCCGCCGAAATCGGAGTGGCCGGGGGTGTCCACCAGATTGATCTTGACGCCGCGATAGACCAGCGACGCGCTCTTCGCGAAGATAGTGATGCCGCGCTCGCGCTCCAGGTCGTTGGAGTCCATCACGCGCTCGACGACGACCTGATTCTCGCGGAAGACGTGCGCTTGCTTGAGCATGGCGTCCACCAGCGTCGTCTTGCCATGATCCACGTGGGCGATAATGGCGATGTTGCGAATATTTTCTCGGTGCTGTAACACGTCGGTGCTCCCGGCGGACTAAGACCCGAAGGGTTTTCAAAACCCTTCGGGTCTGACGCGGCAGGCCGAACAGAAACGGTCGTGGCAAACATCCCACGACCGCGCGGCCGGATACCCTTAACCCCTCAACGTCGGACGGGGGACTTGGTTGACTGATGACCAGATGAGCATAGCATGATTTGGGGGATTCAACAAATCGGGCGTGAAAGTTATCGCGGGCGCGGAGACGGTGAGGGCGCATTGAGCCTGCGCTCCCAACGTCTGCCAGGCGTGTTCGTGAACGACTGCTGGCCCATCGTGACGATTGACGCCTCGCGCGGCCTACCTTATACTCAAGGGGCATCGCGCCGCAGGGTTCGACATCCTTCGACATCCTTCGACATCCTTAGACAGGCTCAGGATGCAGGCTCGCCATGTAAGGTAGACTGCGAGCACAAGATAGATTTAGCGGGGGCTTATGCCGGGCAAGTATTTTGACGACCTTGAGGTTGGGGCGAAGATCAGGCACACGACGGGACGCACCGTCAGCGAGATGGACAATGTGCTGTTCTGTGCGCTGACGATGAACACACAGCCGCTCCACTTAAACGAGGACTTTGCGCGCCACACCCAGTTTGGCCGCCGCATCGTCAACGGCGTCTTTACGCTGGGGCTGGCGGTCGGCTTGAGCGTGCCGGAACTGACCGAGGGCACCATCGTCGCCAACCTATCGTATGAGCGCGTTCTGCACCCCCACCCGCTCTTTCACGGCGATACGCTGTATGTGGAGAGCGAGGTGCTGGAAAAGCGCGAGTCGCGCTCCAAACCCGATCGCGGCACCGTGCGCCTGCGCCACGTGGGCCGGAATCAGGAGGGCGTGACGGTGATCGAGGTCGAGCGCACCGTGCTCTTCTTGAAGAAGCCAACGCCGGCGATGCCGTAGGACGACAGGCCATGACCTTTGCCATCAAGCGGCCGCGCCGCCGCACCGTGCTGTTCATGCCGGGGGATGACCTGCGCAAGATTCAAAGAGGCGTGTCGCTGGCGGGGGTGGACACCATCGCGATGGACCTTGAGGACGGCGTGGCGCTCAACCGCAAGCAGGCCGCGCGCGAGACGGTCTGCCACGCGCTCGACACGGTTGACTTCGGGCGCGTCGAGCGGCTGGTGCGGCTCAATACGCCCGCCTCAACCCTTCAGCAGGACGACCTCGCGCAGACCGTTGCCCAGCATCCGGATGGCTATGTCTTGCCCAAGGTGGAATCTGCCGAAACGGTGCAGGCTGTCAGCGGCCAACTCGGCGAGGTTGAGCGCGCGCGCGGCTGGCCGGTGGGGGGCATCCGCCTGCTGGCGCTGATCGAGACAGCGCGCGGCGTTCTGCGGCTGGATGAGATTGCCGGCTCCGACGAGCGTCTGGACGCGCTCGTCTTCGGCGCCGAGGACTTCGCGGGCGACATCGGCGCGACGCGCACACAGGCCGGCTGGGAGGTCTTCCACGCGCGCAGTGCTGTCGTCATCGCCGCCGCCGCCTATGGCTTGCAGGCGATTGACACGGTGTTCACGGCGCTCGACGACCTCGACGGTCTGCGCGCGGACGCACAGCGCGCCTTGCAGATGGGCTACGACGGCAAACTAGCGATCCACCCGCGACAGGTGCCGGTCATCTGTGAGGTGTTCACGCCGTCCGCCGACGAGGTGGCGCGAGCGCAGGCGTTGATGCAGGCGTTCGACGAACACCAGCGGCAGGGCGCCGGAGCGTTCGAGCTGAACGGCAGGATGGTAGATATGCCGATGGTGCGCGCGGCGCGGCGGGTTCTGCAGAGGGCGGG